>JAJKIL010000230.1 GCA_021154515.1 Niastella sp.
AGCTTACACTATCTCTGTGCTGCAAGGTTGCCAGCAATGGTGGTGGGGCTATCAATACATCAGTCGTATCCACACCCGCACAGGTCAACCGGGCGGCATCCAACACTTTTACCTGGTATTTGCCTGGCAACAGGTTTCCAAATACCTGTTTCACATTGGGCGTTGCAGAAATTTCTGTTGTCTTTATATTGTCTTTGAATAATTGATAGGTATACGAACCCATTCCCTGCAACACATTCACCACTACACTGCCATCGGCGGGATTGTAACAGCTGGGCTGATTAAATACCGCGTTCCCCTGTGTTTTTACCGGTTCGGTTAAGGTTATTACCTGGGTAACTTCGGGCGTACAGGCATTCCTCATAGCAATGGTATATTCATCGGCCGGCAAACCGGTGCGCTCATAAAGATTACCTGTAATGACAGCGTACGCTTCATTGAGTTCAGGATGATTCTTTGCGGTAAGTTTAAATTCATAACCACTGGTGGGATCTCCGCCATCAGCCTTCAACGAGAACTTACCATCATTCGATTGAAAACAGGTAAGATCGGTAGCTGATTGTTTTGTTAGCGTAAGCGCGGGGTACTGATCGATGGTGATGTTAATGGGTGAATAACAGGTCCCCGAGCTTTCACCGGGATTGATCACCCACAAGGTATATTGCCCTGCAGGCAGGTTATCGATCACGATGGGGGCATCGCTTGCCGATTTAGGTACATTCACCAGGCCATTACTTTGCTTTTCTATCTGTCCGCAATTACTTGTGATCGAACCATCGGGGTTGAAGACGATCTGACAGGGGTTTGAATTGTTCCATCCATTCTTTAACAGCCAGCGTACCTGCGAATAAGGTGTATTGATAGCATTATAAGGGATCTCCGCCTTCCCATTGAGCGGAAATACGCAGGAAGGTTTTTTATTGATATTGTTTTGTGTGATCGTAGGCGGTGGTGGTAAAAAGGTATAGATAGAGGAAGAAGACCAGCCGCTGGTCTTGCCTTCGGTACTGGTTGCCATTACCCTGAAATAAACATCCTGTTGGGTAGTTATATTATCATTGAACACTGCCTGCTGTGGCGTAAAGCTGCCAAACCTGTCTGTAGAAGGATTGGTGATCGGGATGTTTTTCCAGTTATGTACTGTTATATAATCGGGTAACCAGCAATCACTGGCGTAAACAAAGTACTGTCCATCGGGAGACATTGGATCATACTCCCAATGGCCGCATTCCCCGGTATTAGGGTCATAGGAGTTTTGTGGATCCTTATCAGGGTTCCAGATCTCGTGATCTTCGCTTTTTATAGCACATTGCCAGGTATATTTCAGGCCGCCTGTATTATTCGGTTGCACATCGGTTCCTAACTGCAGGATATTATTAGCGCAAAAAGTAGTTAAAGAAGGGTTGGGCTGTGGAACAGGTTGTGAAGGCGCCGGAATCGTATACCTGATAAGCAGGTCGGCCCAGGCAAGCGTATTATCCTCGTTGGTCATTCGGCCCAATGGTACCTGCACACCGGGTGGAAAACTGGCCAGGTTTACGCCCATAGAGGTCGTAAGCTGATGCGCATCCGCGTCGCCACAGCCCAGGTTTTCTACGGTACATTCTTCACTGGAACGGCTGGTGCAATCGTGCTGCCGTTCGTGGTGCGTACGCATAAAGAGGGTGAACGTTGTGGTACCTGCCGGCAGGTAAATGGTGTTGAGTGGTACCCAAACATCTGCATTATAAAATTTCTGCCAGGGTGTTTGTATACATCGCCTGTCGGCATTGCTACAAAACGGATGCAACAAAGGTCCGCAACGATCATCGGGCGAATTATAATAAAAACGGAAGCGGCCACCATAGTCATCGCCCCCATCTGCGGTGTAATCTGAATAAATGGTCTTTACAGTTATTTCTACCTGTATTTGTGCACCGGCTGCTAAAAAACCGGTTATGCCAATAAGCAACAATATAAATTGCCTGTACAATTGGTTCATACAATAATTTGAGAAGTTAAAAGGATACAGATACCGGCTTACTCATCATAGTGGTTTTGCCACTTGTCCATTCTGCTTTTACCCGGTACGCATATTGGTTGCCGATCCTTATTTCGTCGTCGGTCAATGATTTTTGTTTGCCGTTGAGTTTTTTATACAACAGGAACGATTGATTATTTACACTGCGGTATACATAATATACAGCGGGGTCCTGGTCATGTTTCCATTCCAGGTTGATCAGTTTCTTTTCGCGGTCTGCGGCTGCTTTTATATTACTGATCGCAGCCCGGTAAGCGGATTCATATTCTATATCACCGCTTCTGTCTTTCGATGAATTGTTGGCTTCATCATACGCCACCAGTTCATAATAATATTTACCCCCGGCCTGTATAGCAGTATCCAGCCACTCGTGCACTTTATTGGTAGTATCAGTAAAGACAATGCTTTTGTTGAAACTTCCTACCTGGCTGTTTACGCGGTACAATACCTGTTTCACCACATCGGAACTGGTACTGTTCTTCCAGCGCAGTAAAATACCTGCTACCGTATCCTGCACGCGGTTATAAACAAACACAGGGGCAGAGGGTGGCACCACATCGGGCCGGTTCAGCGTTAAGATGGTTGAATATTCAGAGGGGTTGTACATTTTATCAACCGCTACTATGCGGTACAACACTTTTTCCGAAAGGGTCTTTATTTGAATCGTATCGGTAAAGCTGGTTTTTCTTACCACCCTGTTGGTGATCTCCGTAAATTCCTCATGTGCTGCATTTGCCCTGAACACACGGTAACCCCTGAGGTCTGATTCGGTATTGGCATCCCATTGCAGGTGTACAATACCGGTACTATCTATTATACCTTTCACGCCCACCGGCATGGCAGGCGGGTCTTTATCAATAAGCTGTCCCAGCTCAGGCAAAGAATAGATCACCCGGCCATCGGTTGTTTTTATTTTCAACCGGTAATAACTGTCGGCCGGTGGTTTTTCATCCAGCCACGTCAATGCCTGTTTACCCAGCGGTTGCGAAATGTCTTTATAAGGCCCTTCTACTTTTGGCGCCCTGGTAACTGCAATGGATTGTGTTTTGCTTTGTAACAAAGGCGACAAATGCCATTGCAGGTAGATCTTTTTGTTGTCGATGGCGGCAATGCTATCGATAAATGGTTTTTCCAATGCAGCACTCCCCTGCCCGCTTACCACTGTTGAGTAGGGTCCCGCTTCGCCGAAGGGCGTCAGACCTTTCACGCGGTAATACATGGTGGTCTCATTATCCAGCAACGTATCTATAAAATAGCTGAACGACTGATTCTTTTCGGCTGAATACATGATGGGCAGATCGGTAACGGGTTGGTAACTTTTTCCGTCTTTTGAACGCTCTACCACATACGCCGTATAAATACCTTTATCAATATTCGACAACCATTGCAGGCGGGCAATACTATCGCCAAACTGGGCAGAAAATTCACGGGGTGGCGATAACCGCACAATTTCCTGCAGCGAGGTAACGCAATACCCCGGTTCAATGGTAACGCCTTTGGGTTGTTGGGTCATTGAAATTTTATACGCATATCGCTCGCCTTTTTTTACCGAGCGATCCACGAAACGCAATCCGGCTGCATTGGCGGCGGCAGGCGACAGATCACAGGCCAGTAACATAAAACCAAACCGCATATCGGCTTCGCACTGTTTGGTAATAAAATCACCCAGTCCTTTTTCGGGGGAAGAAACATGGAAGTCTTTGCTGTAGATAGCTTCTTTTACCAGCGCTACGCGGTCGTCTTTTACGGCCAGTTGTTCCATTTGCGCTTCGGCTATGGGGCGAATGGGCGCTGTTGTTAACTGCACGCCCTGCTGGCCGCTTAATTCAACTGGTTTACCATCCCGGGCCACCACAAAGCGTTCGAGCTGGTAACCATAGCGGTTTCCCATTTGCCAGGCTACCTGGCTGGCAGGAGCCCACCGGATAACAATTGAATCGTAGCGCGGATTGGCCAGTGCATAAACAGCATGCTGTTTTTGTTGCCCCATTACCCAATGGGTGCATAACAAAAAGAGCATAACCAGGCCAGGGTTTAAGGCTTTCATATAGGGTTATTAGGATATTAGGTTATTGATACTTGATATTGCAATTTACAGTTGAGGTAACTTTATTGGTACCTGGCAACCGGTAATTCAGTTCTACAGAATATTGCTGGTTGGTTTCCATTTCAGGATACGTAGTGCTCAACAATTGCTGTACGCCTGCAGGCGCGGCCCCCTGTTTGTTTCCAGACAAATATTTGGCAACCGCCTTCGACAGCAGTTCATGATAGTCCTGGTAACTTACGTAACTCAGGAAGTACATGACCCTGAAACGGCCAGCCATGGTTTGCGCTGTTCCTGCACTGATGGCTTCGCTGGTTAACTGGTAGTTGCCTTCTTCGTTGTTGAACACACTCACCGCCAGCAATGGGGTTGTTCCAAACAGTTTTACGTCGCGTTGCTCGATAGTGATATCATTATCTACGGGATACGACTGGTACAACAATGGAACGATCTTGTTCTGCAACCAGTTGTTGTTAGCGGTTGCTTTTGCAAACACCAGCGGTGCGGCGCTGTTGCCATCTCCTCCCAGTTCAAACTTGTCGAATGTTTCGTAGCTGTCGAACCGTTTACCAATCACCGGTACATAATCGGTAGCAATATCATACAGGTCCATGGTATTGGAAGTAGCATTCATTTTCTCCTTAAAAGTGTTGTACTTACTGGTGCGGAAAGCAGACTCCATCAATGACACTTCAGTAGCAGCCAGCGCCATACCCTTCAGAGCGGTCTCATTTACAGTGGTCTCGCTGCCATCATCATCGGTAGTGGTAGTGCTGCGGGTGGTAGCATTGTCGTTGCCATTCGTTGTATTGGCGGGTGTTTTTACAATACCCAGATGAAATACTGATTCCGGCGACAAGCCGGCAGGGAGATCAAAGTTAACCTGTGCATTGCTGAGGTCATAACTCACCGCGGCATTCACCACTTTGCCATCACCGCTTACAAAACGGGCATAATATTTCCAATCGCCATCGCTGTCTTTTGCATTGAACAGGTAAGGCTGTCCTCTTTTCAGTTTCACATAGCCGTGGCTATATTCATTTGCATAGAAATTATACTGCTGGTTCACCGGATAGCTGTAAGCAATATTTTCAGCAGGAATATTATTCGGCGCTGTGCCGGTATGGAAAGTCACCGATTTTGTTTCATAATCCACGGCACCATTTTCCTTGAGCGGTTCCCAGCCGCTGCCGGTCCATTTTTCAATATGCACTTTCACTGAAGTAACCAGATCGGCATCGGGTGGTAAGATATCGCGGAAGTTGAGGGTAGCTACATCTTTATTATCATTCCAGTCAACATTCCCTTTTATTTCACCGGTCTTTCTATCTACCATTTTAAATTCATCCATTTTTATCTGGTAAGTGGTCACCACATCTTCATTGTTCATCATGCTGAACGATTTTTCCATGGCCAGGTTAAAGGCCACCTGGGGTGAACCAAATACACTGATATTTTTAGAGAGATCGCCCGGCTGCATGTCATTGATGATCTTTATATCGATCTCCTTGCCGCTTACCAGTTCACATTGAGAACCTACTTCCACTTTAAAGCTGGCTTTTCCTTTTACCAGTCCGCCGAGTATTGAATATTTCACCCCCACGGCGCCCATGAACCACGATGGGTTGGGCAGCTTTGCCTGCATCAGGGCTGCCGCTGTGAGATAAATGATGTCGAATTCTTTTTTCTTTCCCAGGACTTTTACGCGTATCCCCACCCGGCCTTGCAGGTAAGCATAGGCCTGGCCTGAGGCGTACCAGCCGTTGACCCCGATTTGGCCGCTTCCTTTACAACGGGCATCGCCATAATCACGCAGCAGGATATCTGCACCCGCCCCCACGCCCAGGTAAGCGTAAATAAAGCCACCGTCCTTTCCAATACCTGCCGATACTTTAAAATGCACTCCAAAGCCAATACCCCG
>JAJKIL010000231.1 GCA_021154515.1 Niastella sp.
AACCGGCTGTTATCCGCGATGAAGAAATAGAAGCGGTAAAGCAATTTCTGGATGAATACCATGATATACAACTGGAAAAGATCCACGTAAACACGCACGACCGCGTACGCATTTCCAGTGGTCCGTTAATGGCGCGTGAGGGCGATGTAATAGAAGTAAGAAGCAAAACAGTGAAAGTACATCTGCCTACGCTCGGATATGCGCTTACTGCAGAAGTGGAAAAGACCAATGTGGAAGTTATACCTATCTCTACCTCGTACAGAGACAACTATTTTTATAATGCACTTTTTAAATAAATAAGACCCTTAATAAAAAACATGAAAACAGCGCTTATCACCGGTGTTAATGGTCAGGACGGTGCGTACCTGGCGGAATTATTATTGGAAAAAGGTTATATGGTACATGGTATAAAAAGGCGTTCATCGCTGATCAATACCCATCGTATCGATCACCTGTACCAGGACCCGCACGAAAAAGAAGTTCGTTTTCGCCTGCATTATGGCGATATGACCGATAGCACCAACCTTATTCGCATTATTCAGGAAACACAACCTGATGAGATCTATAACCTGGCGGCCATGAGCCACGTAAAGGTGAGCTTTGATACGCCTGAATATACAGCCAATGCCGATGGTATCGGCACCCTGCGGTTACTGGAAGCCTTAAGAATACTGGGACTTGAAAAAAAGACCCGGATCTACCAGGCCTCTACTTCTGAATTATACGGACTGGTGCAGGAAGTGCCGCAGAAGGAAACAACGCCTTTTTATCCACGCAGTCCTTACGCCGTAGCCAAATTATACGCTTACTGGATCACAGTAAACTATCGCGAAGCCTATGGCATGTACGCCTGCAATGGAATTTTATTCAACCATGAAAGCCCATTGCGCGGTGAAACTTTTGTTACCCGTAAAATTACCCGTGCGGTAGCGGCTATTGGGCTGGGCTTGCAGGATTGCCTGTACCTGGGCAACCTGAATGCACAACGCGACTGGGGACATGCAAAGGATTATGTGGAAGCCATGTGGCGCATTTTACAACAGGACAAACCCGAAGATTTTGTGATTGCCACCGGTATAACCACACCCGTACGGGAGTTTGTAAGAATGGCGTTTGCCGAGTTGGGTATAACGATAGAATTTACCGGCGAAGGCGTGAAAGAAAAAGGGGTAGTGGTGGCCTGTACCAATGACAGTTACCAATTGGAAATTGGCAAACAGGTAGTATCTGTGGATCCGGAATACTTCCGGCCTACGGAAGTGGAGTTGTTAATAGGCGATGCAACTAAAGCAAAAACAAAATTGGGATGGGAACCCAAATACGACCTGCAGATGCTGGTAAAAGAAATGGTAGCCAATGATGTGCTGGAATTTGAACAGGCAGGTAAAGTACAATTTGAACATTTGATCAGTTGATCAATTGATCTCCACAACTATAAGATATGAAATCTCTGATGGTGGTTTTAACCGCCGCAGCAATCCTGGTTTTTGTAGTTTTAGTACTACTCAGCAAGCAACCCCGGCGCACCTATCTCTTGTATATGGTGTACGTGTTGCCGCTGATAGATTTCAAGGTTACGCCCTGGCAATTTGGAAGCTTAACCTTGTTTGATGCATTCTCCTATGTAATGCTGTTTTGGCGGTACAAGGATTTTTTAAGCATCTATAAACCGAACAGGTTTTACTTTGGTGGCTTTTGTACGTTGATCTTCCTGCTGCTGTTGGGCAGCCTTACTTCATCGTTCATCACCAATTCCCTGCTGTCCCTTTTATCGGTGTTCCCAATATTTATTTACGCCCGTCTGTTGATGGTGGAGTGTATACAGGATGACCAATTCATCAATAAAATGATAAAAGGGCTGCAGTTTGCCTGTTTATTGTCCATGGCGTTCCTGGCCGTACAACTGGTAGTGGGGCTCGACTTCAAACTGTATACAGAACTGAACCAGAATACAAAGGATGCCAACGGTATCCGATACCCCAGTTATTTCCACGATTCACAGAAATATGGGCAGTTCCTGGCTATGCTCAGCTTTTTGTTCCTGCTGAACAACAAGAATGTAAAACGGCCGGCATTTATAAATCTGGTACTTTTTTTATCGGTGACAGCGGCTATGTTCCTGACCGGTGGCCGCTCGGCCTTTATTGGGCTAAGCGCCGGCGTGTTTTTCCTGTTGGTGTTTGCCGGCATGCAATATAAAAAGTACATCATTGCAGGTTGTTTGGCTGGTGGTATCCTGATCGCTATTTTCTCCCACTCGCTCGTTGTATTCAACCGGGATGATGATATCAATAATTCTTTAGATTTCAGGGCCAGCATCTGGAAGGAAGCCTATGAGATCTATAAAGCACATCCATTCCTGGGTATTGGCATCGGTAACTACCAGGATTATGTATCCAGGTACTCGCAGGACCAATACCTGATCCTGGAAGATGAGATCATCTTTCTTGACCAGCCCGAGAATGGATATTTGAAAATACTCACCGAATTTGGAGGTCCGGCATTTTTAGTGGCATTCGTACTCATAATAGGATCTGCAGTAGGCGCCATGCGGGCCTGGGTGAAAAAGCAAGCCGATGCGCGCGTATTGTTATTGATAGCCCCTATAATAAGCTGGCTGGTGTCGTTTGTGTCGTTGTATTCCATCACTGATCGCAGGAACCTGATCGTGCTGGTATGCCTGTGTTCATTCCTGATCTATTTATCTAATCGTTCAAAAATTGTTGATGAAGAACAACCTGATGAAGTTAACGGGCAGCCTGTTTAAGTCGCGGTTAATAAAAAACAGTTTCTGGGGCATTGCGGCCAATGGCCTGCAAAGCGTATTGCTCAGCCTGTTCTTTGTGATTGTAGCGCGTAAATACACTACCAATGAATTTGCCTTTTTCTTAATAGCCAATACTATTTATCAGTTCCTGGCAGCCATTTCAACCATGGGGTTGGGCCAGTGGTTCACCCGGGAACTGGTTGACATCACCGATAAACAGGAACTGGTTAGCCGGTTTGTAAAAATACAGTTATACAGCGGTGTATTCTTTTACGTGTTAAGCATTGCTGTTGCATTCCTGTTGTACAGCGAACCGGTGCTGCAATACCTGATCGTTTTACTGGGAGTAAACATCATTTTCGATAACATCATTTATGCCATCAAATCGTTGAACATTGCCGAGTTCAATCAAAATAAAACATTTATTATCCTGATCATCGATTCGGTGCTCAGGTTTGCGATCGGTTGCCTGCTATTTCTTTTTCCATTTTCCATTATGACCTTATGCCTGTTGCTGATTGGCGTTCGGTTTATTACGCTTAACTTTTTCCTGGCTTTTGGTTCTTCCAAGACCATCAGCCTGCGGTCGTTATTTCGTTACCCGCTGGCGCGAAGTGAAGTAAAAAAGATCGTCTTTGCCAACTGGCCTTTTATCATCATTGGCAGTGTGTCCATCGCTTATTGGCGCATTTCCAATATCATTATTTCAAAAACACTGTCGTTGGCAGATGTGGCCAATTTCGAGATCTCGTTCCGGGTATTTGCCATAGCGCAGATCCTGCCACTGATCGTTTCCATGTCGGTTTTCCCGGCGCTGGTGCAGCATTTTAAAACCGGCACCCGGCAGGACTTCGGAAATTATTACAAAAAAGTATTTAACTACTACTTACTGTTTGGCCTGTTTGCCTACACCTTTATGTATTCATTTGCCGATGTGTTAATTCCCTGGGCATTTGGCAGCACCTACAATGGCACCGGGGCATTTACGAAAGAAATGTTTCTGACCATCCTGATATTCCCTACCGCTTTGTTACAGGCGAATGTACTGGTGGCGATGAATATGGAACGGGCCGATATGTGGTTTAATGTGGTTAGCCTGATCTTGAATATAATCTTTTGTTTTACGGGATTTCTGTTTGCAAAAAACCTTACTACAGTAAACCTGGCTATCTTTTTCTCCTTCCTGATCTTTCATATTTGTCAGGATGTGTTGTTGCTGCGAAGGGGAATGGTCACTATGGGGCATGTACTCAAGTTCTATTTGCTCACCGGTTCGCTGGCGGGTATATATGTATTGTTATCAATGAAATTTCCGCCGGTGGTATTATTCGCAGGGTACTGGCTCCTGCTGGGCTTAGCTTTTTTAAAATTACCGGTTGCCAGTTTTCAGCTCCCGGCCAATACAAAACCAGAAAATAGTTTACCATGACAGTAGTGTATTACATGCAGGTTGCTTTTTTAGATGTCTCCATTGAATTGATCAATGTGTTGAAGAAGCATGTACAATTACATGTGTTGATTGAATTAACGCCGCATGGCAAAAACCTGACCGTGCTGGAGATTGATAAATTCCCTGAAAGGAAAACACTGGTTAAGCCCGAAGAAATATTGACCCAACGGTGTTATGAGAACCTGAAACCATATTTTAGCGGAGTAGGCAGCGTACATTTTGTGATGCATCCGCATAGAACAGGTTTCTCCTATAGCACGCTGCAGGCTTCCTTCGACACCTGGAAATATATCAAACAGTTTAAACCCGATATTCTTCATTTTGAGACCTTCGGTTTGCGTACTATAGGTATGTTGTTCTACCTGAAAGCATTCAAGAATGTTTGTATCACTATACACGATCCGGTGCCGCACACCGGAGAAGACAGCTGGAAGGTAACCCTGCCCCGCACTTTCATGTTCGGCATACCCGGAAAAAAGAAATACCTGTTCTACTCTCAGTTTGCCAAACAACAATTTGAGGAGCATTATAAAAAACAAAAGCAGCATAAGGCAATGGTGCTGCAAATGAGTCCATATAGTTTTTTGAAAAAGCTGGTGAAACCTGCAGATCAGGTGCAAAAGAAATATATTCTTTTCTTTGGCCGCTTATCGCCCTACAAAGGCATCGATGATCTGTTAAATGCCATGCCAACAGTATTTAAAGAGTTCCCCAATGAGCAATTGGTAATAGCGGGAAAAGCAGTGCATGGCTTTGATATCGATGATGAAATTGTAAACAAATACAGGAATAATATCACGATACTCGATAAACACATTCCCAACGATGAGTTGGCGATCTTGATACAGGAAGCAAAATTTATTGTTTGCCCCTATAAAGACGCTACTCAAAGCGGGGTGCTGATGACAGCCTTTGGTTTGAACACCCCGGTGATCGCCACAAAGGTGGGTTCATTCCCCGAATTTATCAGGGAAAATGTGAATGGATTGCTGGTTCCACCCAATGATCCAAAGAAACTGGCTGAGGGTATATGCTTTGCATTACGTAACGACCATTATAAACAACTGGCGCAAAATATCAAAATTGCACAGGCGGAGGATATGTGGGATAGGAATTCAGAAATATTATTACATGCCTATGCTTCATAGTTGACCAGTTGACAAGTTGACCAGTTGACGAGTTAACAAGTTAACGAGTTGAAAAAGTTGATAGGGTTGATAGAGTTGACAACGGATTGACGAGTTAAAAAGTTGAACAGGTTGAATAATGACGCGAGGCTGTATTCCTCCCCCTCCACCGGAGGGGGCCGGGGGGAGGCTAAGCAAACAACAATATTCTCATGAAGAAAGTATTATTAAGCGCTTATGCCTGCTCGCCCATAAGAGGTAGCGAACCAGGCAACGGCTGGAGCTGGGCGTTGAACCTGGCATTGCAAGGGTATGATGTATGGTGTTTAACTAACGTAGAAGACAGGGAAGCAACCGATGAAGAATTACAAAAACTGGAGTTGCCAAACCTGCACATTGTTTATGTAGAGCTGAATTTCAACCTCGATAAAAGGTTGTTGAATGCTTCTTCGAAAACCATTTACCTGCATTACTATTTATGGCGCAAGAAAGCAGCCCGTATTGCGAAGCAGTTGCATAGGAAAATGCATTTTGATGTGGCGCATCACGTAACGTTTGGCAGTTTTCAGCAGGGTACTTTCTTATGGAAGTTGAAAGATACCCGCATCATCTTTGGCCCGGTAGGGGGCGGACAGGAAGCGCTGCCTGCTTTTAAAGAGTATTTTGGCCAGGCGTGGAAAATTGAACAGTTACGCAGCCTTATCTCGAAACTGAGCATAAAGTTCAGCAATAACTTAAGGAACACCGTCACCCGTTCTCACCATATCCTGGTGACGAACCAGGATACCGCCAATATTGTACAAAAGATAAAAACAACAGCGCCGCAAAACGTTCACCTGATACTGGATAATGCCATCCCCTTATCCATGCAGCATATGGAATACATTGACCGCAAACCCGGCAAGCAGTTGAACCTGCTGTGGGTGGGCAGAATGTTACCCCGCAAAGGGTTGAACCTGATCCTGCATGCGTTGTCACTGGTGCCGGAATCAGTTGACTACACATTCACGATAGTGGGCGGCGGCGAACAATACCAATTCTTACAGGGCTGGATAGAACAATATGGTCTGGACCCAAAGCGCCTGCGCATCCTTGGACAGATCCCTTTTAATGAAGTGGTTCATCACTATGAGCAGGCAGATGTGTTTATTTTCTGTTCGTTGCGCGATTCCTGTCCGGCCCAGTTAAACGAAGCCATGGCTTTTGGTTTGCCCATTATCTGTCTCGATTTACATGGGTCTTCGCTGGCGGTAAGCAGTGATTGCGGAATAAAAGTAAAACCTACTACAAAAGAAGAAACGGCACAGGGAATTGCCAAAGCAATTATCCGGTTTCATGAAGACACAGCCTTTAGAAAACAGTGTTCGGTAAATGCATTCAATTACGCCAAGAGCAATACCTGGGAACGCAAAGTACATTTAATAACCTCTCAATTCTACAATTAATGGCTCAACGGATCTTGGTGGGAGTGCCACCAAAACATCACGTTCTTTTATCACAGGATGAAATTGCAGGGTTCACCGATCTGGGGTATACCTGCAGACCAGTAACGTATGGCCGGAACGATTCAAATGCCGGCAAGCTAAAAAAAGTATGGGGTACAGTGGGGAAGGCTTTTAATGTGGTTAAAGAACTCTATGCATTTAAGCCACATATCTTATACCTCAACTCCCGGTTTGAACCGGTTGGTTCGGTGCGTGATTTTATCACCATATTGATCATTAGGCTCTTTTACTTCCGCAAGGTGAAAATCGTGATCAAGACCCACGGTTCAGATATTTCATTATTAGAAAGAGGATCTTTCTTTTACCGGAGGTTGTTAATCCCCTTTTTGAGGAAAGAGGTGGTGGCATGGTTCTTTTTATCGAACGATGAGAAAGAGTTGGTGCGGAAATATGATCCCGGTTTAGCGCGAAAAGTGTTTGTCACGGCAAACATAGTTGATCCAGGACGTTCGGTGGCCTCACTCGCGTTCAGGGAAAAATATTCATTGGATGAGAATAAATTCAAAGTATTGTTTGCCGGCCGCATAGTGCGCGCGAAAGGTGTATTCAGTTTGTTGGAAAGCATCCCCTTGCTTTCGTGTAAGGAGGATTGTCAGATCGTTTTTGTGGGCGATGGCCCCGATATGGCAGCGTTGAAGAAACGGGCTGAAGAATTGAAAATAACTGAGTATACGCGTTTCCCGGGATTTGTTCCCGATCACGAATGCGATCATTTTTATGCGAATGCCGATATGCTGGCTTTTCCTACTTATGACAGCGAAGGGTTTCCCATGGCGCTGTTTAAATCGGTAGCAGCCGGTTTGCCGGTAATCACCTCCTGCATAAGGGCAGCAAAAGATCATTTATCTGAACCCGATAATGTGTTATGGGTAGATGGGCAATCGGCAGAAAGTGTAGCAAAAGCAATAGATACGTTATACGATGATCATGCATTACGAAATGCCATGTCGCAGAACAACCGGATAATCGCAAAGAAATTCACCCGGCTGGAAGTATGTGCCGGCATGCATGAAGTAATGATGTCGCTTAGTCATTCCTGACTAACAGTTGTTGACCGACCGCTTAGTAAAAACAAACCCGGAAAATAATCAATATGTCGATTATAAATGTAATCAGGCAAATGCGAGATCTTTTGTTTCGTAAGGTGCTTTACAGGCGTTACGACATAGCAGAAGGTTTTCATGCCGGTTTACGGGTGCGTATCTGGGGTAGGCAAAAAGTTGTGATCGGTCGTAATTTCTATATTGGGAGGGATTCCTTTATTGAAGCGGATGTAATAATAGGCAATAACGTTATGTTTGGCAACAGAGTAGCCATTATAGGGCGCTACGACCATCACTATCAGAAGCCAGGTATACCAATACGACTGGCAGAACAGATCAGGGATCCTGCATACAATTGGAAAGGGCTCGGTATGGTCACCATCATTGAAGATGATGTGTGGATCGGATACGGGTCTACGGTACTGTGTGGGGTGACAATCGGGGAAGGAAGCATCATTGGCGCTGGTTCGCTGGTAACAAAAGATGTGGAGCCCTATTCCATTTATGCAGGCGTTCCTGCGCGCAAAGTAAGAAGCCGTTTCGACGACCCCCTTGACCTGCAAACCCACCTTAAACTGGTTCAATCCAAATATTACGGCAAACTGTAAAATTCATCCCCAAAATACTTATTGGTATGGAAAGGAAAAGTATTATCAACTTTGGTATTACAACGGGCAACTATTCTTCTTTTGTAAATAACATTGTTACCATGGCGCATCATAAAGAAAGCGCCAATGTGTGCGTGGCCAATGTACATATGTTCATTGAAGCCTACAAAGACCAATCGTTCAACAACATCATCAATGATGCCACTATGGTAACACCCGATGGTAAACCACTTACCTGGGTGTTAAACTATGTTTATGGCATCAGGCAGGACCGTGTAGCGGGTATGGACCTGTTACCCGATCTGTTGCAACAAATGATGTTGAAAAGGCTGCCGGCATTCTTTTATGGCGGCACACCCGCTTTGCTGGAAAAAACAGAACATTATTTACGATATGCATTTCCCTACCTGCCCATTGCCGGCATGTACAGTCCACCATTCAGACCTGCTACGCCTGAAGAGGAAGATCAGTTGGTGGAGAAGATCAATAACTCCGGCGCTGCTGTAGTGCTGGTAATACTCGGATGTCCCAAACAGGAAAGATGGATGGCTTCCATGAAAGGCCGCATCAAGGCCGTGATGATCGGAGTGGGAGGGGCCCTGCCCGTTATGGTGGGTATGCAAAAACGCGCACCATCCTGGTTGCAGGGTATGGGCCTGGAATGGTTGTATCGCCTCATGCAGGAACCCCGCCGTTTGTTTAAGCGGTATGTAATCACCAACTCCCTGTTCATTTACCTGTTCTTTAAGAAGATCTTTAAGGTGCATGGGGTGAGGAAAGAGTTGACGAGTTGACAAGTTGACAAGTTGACAAGTCGAGGAGAAAGATAAAGGTTAAGTGGAATAAAGTAGAAAGTTGATAGGGTTAATGGGTTAATAGGGTTAAAAAGGAATGAGAGATGAAAGGAGTGATGAATATTACATTCTCGCGAGCCATCTTTGCCCTCTGCCCTCTGCCCTTTGCCCTTTTCCCTCTGCCCTTTGACGCGCCTCACCACTTGCAACCAAGCATTTACCACAGATAACCCACCATTAATAGTGACATATGAATAGCAGATTTTTGCGAAATTTACAGTTGACCTTACTGGCAATGGACCTGGTGGCTATTAACATGGTATTTTTTATAGCCCGGTTCTTTTTCAGAAGAGAAATGCTGATAGAAGCTTATGTGGAGTATACTTATTTTGGTGTTTACTTAACTGTTGCCTGGCTGATAGTGGCCTTTTCGAACAATGTATATCATGAGCGCAATATTTTTACTTTTGAATTATTTGCCGGGCGATCGACCCGGGCCTTTCTGTATTTGTTGCTCATGATCTGTGCGTTTTTGTTCTTCTCCCATTGGTTTATAATTTCCCGGTTATTTATTGCAGTTATCATCTGCGGCATTCCTTTGCTGCTTACCTGTAACCGGTTTTTATACCTGGCGATCTATCATTATTTTAAAAAGAAGGATTACTTCTCCCATAAAGTGGTGGTGCTGGGATACAACGATCTGTCGAGACGCCTGGTTGATTACCTGGAAGAAGACGGCGTGAACAAGGAAGTGGTTGGTTATTGTGAAGAAGTGGAGAATATCCATGAGTTGACGCGGTATCCCATTCTGGGCAGCATCAGTAAAGCGCTGGATGTATGTAAGATCTACGGCGCTACAGAAATATATTCAACCATAGTGCCTGAACAAAATCCCGGCATCTACCGGTTGATAAAGAATGCCGATCAGAACTGTATCCGTTTCAGGATAGTGCCCGATATAGGCGCGCTGGTAAAGCGGCAGGTGTATATCGATTACCTGAACGAGATCCCGGTGTTGTCGTTACGGAAAGAACCCCTGGATGACCTTGGCAACAAGATCAAAAAACGTGTATTCGATATTATAGTGAGCGGGCTTGTTACCATTTTCATTCTCTCCTGGCTGATCCCCATTATTGGATTGTTGATTAAGCTGGAATCGAAGGGGCCTGTATTTTTCAGACAACAACGCAGCGGGCAGGATAATAAATCTTTCTGGTGTTTGAAGTTCAGAAGTATGAAGGTAAATGAGAACGCGAATACCCTGCAGGCCACGCGCAACGATGCCCGCATTACTAAACTGGGACAGTTCCTGCGTCGCAGCAGTCTCGATGAGTTTCCGCAATTCCTGAATGTATTGATGGGCGATATGAGTATCGTAGGGCCACGCCCGCATATGTTGAAGCATACAGCAGATTACTCAAAGATCATCGATGAATATATGATCCGCCAGTTCCTGAAACCCGGTATTACCGGCTGGGCGCAGGTGAATGGTTTCAGAGGTGAAACAAAAACGCTTGACCAAATGAAAAAGCGTGTTGAGTTCGACCTGTGGTACATGGAGAACTGGAATTTGTGGCTGGATATCAAGATCATGTTCCTGACCGTATTTAACACTATAAAAGGCGAAGAGAATGCATTCTAAGACAAATGTGACGAAAGTAGAGAGATATAAACTTGAGGGGGCGGGTAAGATATTTTTGTTTATCGCCTTGCTTATTATTACCGGGTTGTTTTGCGAATGGCCCAATTTTCACCCGGAACATTATTTTGGCTCCGAATACCACTGGTGGCTTGATATGATCTTTCACGGGGGCTATTATTTTGTGATCACCATTCTGTTATATATAATTTTTTGCCGCGGCCGCAATAAAGGCGTGTTCTGGATAGCGGTATTTTTATCTTCCGGTCTTTTTGAGATCTGTCAATCCTTTGTGCCCGGAAGGTCTGTTTCCTGGCTTGATATGACCAGTAATTTCATTGGCATTACCCTTGCCACGCTGATCTGTTCCTTGTTTTACAGATCATAACCTTCGTTTTATTTTCCCTCCCTAACCGCCGCATGTTACAATCGTTCCTATCAATCAATCTATCCGGATGATGAAACCAAGGATATTATTCATTGTTCAGCTTCCGCCTCCTATACATGGTGTAACCGTAATGAATCAGCATACGGTTGATAACCCCAATTGGAAATCGAAGTATGAAGTAAAAACCTTACCGCTGCATTTTGGCCAAACGCTGGGTGACATTGGCAAAATAACGCCATTGAAAATGATGCACATGGTAGGGTTTCTGTTCAGGCTTTGCGGCATTCTCATTACCTTCAGACCCTCCCTGGTGTATTTCACGATCGTACCAACAGGAAAAATATTTTACCGGGATGCATTGATAACGTCGCTTATTAAATTGTTTCGGCGCCGCATTGTTTTTCATTTGCATAAAAGAGGGATCGAGGAAATGGCCGCCGGTTCCCGCCACAAACGGTGGTTGCTAAAGAAAACATTCCGCAATACAAGGGTGATCTGCCTCTCGAAGAAGTTAACCGCAGACATTCGAACCGTATACAAACCGGAACCATTTATTTTGCTTAATGGCATCGAGGTGGTGAACAAAAAGATCCTGCCGCGCGATCCGGCTGCACCCCGCATTTTGTATTTGTCAAACCTGGTAATCAACAAAGGCATAGAAGTATTCCTGCAAAGTCTGGCCGAACTGCATAAACGGGGCTGTTCATTTCATGCAAGTGTAATAGGAGCGCCGGTTGATTATTCCCTGGAAATGGCAAAAGCATTTTGTGAAAGGGCGGGCATTGCGCACCTGGTTGAAATACCTGGTCCCAGGTTTGGCGCTGATAAATTTGATGAACTGGCCAGGGCCGACATTTTTGTATTGCCTTCCTTCAATGAGTGTGTGCCGCTAACGATCCTGGAAGCCATGCAGTTTGGCTTACCCGTAGTGGCTACCAGCGTGGGGGGGATACCCGATATTCTGCAGGATGGCGTAAACGGCATGTTGGTTGAGCCCGGCAGTGTAGAGGAATTAACAGCCCGCCTGCAGCACTTATTAGAAAATAAAACAGAACGTTTACAAATGGGTTATAGCGCCCGGGAGCGTTTTATACAAAAATATACCCTCGAGAAGTTTTATGAAGGGCTGACCGACATTTTTGAGCAGTCATTGCACGATAAACCGCGGCTGTAAGAAAAGGTATTTATTCATTATTTTAGTGTCGGGAACAAAATACCTGCACATATGAAATTATATAAAACGGCCAAAGGAATATTGTTACAGTTTAAAGAGGAATATTATGTATTGCAGCACGAATGGGATAAACTGATAAATCGCGATAATTTATATGCCTGGCTGCTGGGCGAATATGTAAATGGAAAGAAAATAACCACCGCAGAAGCCGCCGAATGGCAGCGCCAACTGTTGCCACCCATTGGTTCGCAGGAAGTATGGGCCGCCGGCGTTACCTATTTGCGCAGCCGCGATGCGCGGATGGAAGAATCAAAAGATACCGGCGGCGCCGATTGCTATTCCCGGGTATATGAAGCCGAACGCCCGGAATTATTCTTCAAAGCATTACCGCACCGCGTGGTTGGCCACGAGCAAACCGTGTACATCCGTAAAGATTCTACCTGGAATGTGCCCGAGCCTGAACTGGCGTTGTACATCAATGCGGCCGGGGTTATACAGGGTTATACCATTGGCAACGATATGAGCTCAAGAAGCATCGAGGGCGAGAATCCGCTGTACCTGCCACAAGCCAAGGTATATGAAAAAAGCGCCGGATTGGGCCCCTGTCTGTATGTGCCTGAACAACCGATCTCTGCTGAGACTGGCATCTACATGACCATTCATCGCAACGAGGTGAAAATGTATGAAGGCAGCACTACCGTGAGCCGCATGAAGCGCCTATTACCTGAGCTGGTTGATTACCTGTACAAGGAATGCGATTTTGCTTCCGGTTGTTTCCTGATGACCGGCACCTGCCTGGTACCGCCCACCGATTTCACATTACAACCCAATGACCGCGTTACTATCAGTATCGACGGCATTGGCACCATGGTGAACCTGGTGGATGTAAAAGGCAATTAGCGCAAACAGAAATACCAGATCCACAACATATACACGGGTTGAAAGAACAACCTTGACACGTTGTACAGATCAGGTTTTGTACGCGCTACGTAGATGTTGGCCGGAAACACGGCTATTAAAAGCAATAAAAGTCCGTAAGCTGCCCAGGTACGGGTGGCTGCAAATAATACTAAGACACCTAAGATAATTTCTGCCGCCCCGCTGAGATAGTTCATTGCACGCCGGTAAGGCCAGTGGGGCGGTATCATTGCTTCCAGTTTCTCGCGTTTGGCAAAATGACTGATACCTACCAGCACGAACATCATAGCGAGGGCAAAGGCGCCTTTGTCGTTTAACGCGGGCAACCAGGCGCCGCCCGATAACAGGCTTATCAAAAAGCCAATTCCAAAAAATGAAATAAGTCCGATTAAGAATGCCATAACCTATAAGATTGTCCATACAAAATTGGGTACACTACCCGACAAATACGTTAACCAACGACAAAAAGCAACGCCGGTTTTTTAACATGGGTTAACGTTTTTGGGCCAGTTTATTTCGTATGCGGCTGAGGCTGGGGGCCTGAATGCCCAGGTAGGAAGCAATGTAATGTTGTGGCAACCGTTCCAGGATATGCGGTTGGGTAGCTAATAATTCAATATATCTTTCTTCGGCGGTTTTTAGTAGCAGTGATTTGTACGAGTTCATGGCCACCAGGTAAACATACTCCGCAATAAGGCGGCCGAACCGTTCATACTGCGCGCCCATTTTATACAGTTGCTGCATGTTGTCGTACGACAGGAAAAACACCTCACTATCTTCCAACGCCTCTACATTGTTCATGGCCGGTTTTTGGGTTAGAAAGCTTTCATAGTCGCCGAGCCATTGCCCCTCAAACATAAAATGACCCGTTTGTTCCCGCTCCTGGTAAGTAAAATACATTCTGAAGGCGCCTTTAGTCACAACGCCCATCTCATGCGCCACCTGTCCCTCTTTTACAAAAAAATCATGTTTGGCAATCGTTCGTTGCTCCAGCTTACTGATAAAGAAAATTATTTCTTCTTCAGTGATAGAAGGCATTATTCGTAATAATGATTGTTTAATGGTACCAAACATGCTTTAGTGCTTTGGTGCAATTTACTTCTTAGTTTTTTAGTT
>JAJKIL010000232.1 GCA_021154515.1 Niastella sp.
ACTTATAACGGAAAAGCTACGATCACCGCTGCCCCCGGTAAAGGATGCAGGATTGACGTAGCTATTCCATTAAAAAATATAGACTGAGGAATTAAAGCCAGGTTGCTTTATATCCTTTATTCGCTTTTTCTTTGATCTGCTTATCCTTTTCCAGTTGCGCGGTGGTTTCCTTGGCAAATGTTTTTACATGCACCTGCCCCTTTGTGCCCACTCTTCCATAACGAACGATCAGCTTACAACCATCCAGGGCTGCTTCCCAGAAACGACTGTTCTCACCCTCTGAATTTACAAGCCGGTGAAATGTTAAATGGTCGTACGGTGTTGCGGGCGCTGCCGGGTCAGTAATAACCGGCGCAATGGGCGTTGTCTCTTCGGCTGTTTCATTGGTTGTTTCTCCCTCAGCAACTCCAGTTACGTCGGCTGATTTTTCTTCCTCCTGCCCTGCTTCCTGGTGCAGACGTTTTATTATCAGCTCCAGTACTTTATCGGGCTGGTTTAACCAGTCTTTCGCAAACACGTTAATCGTTCGCCAGTTGAATGTTTGCAGAATGGCTGGCCGCTGATAGTATTGTTCCAGCAGGTTTTCATTCTTATAATGCCGGTCATCATCCAACAGAATACTAAGACTATAAGTGGTGTCTGTAGGTTTGGCTTTTACCGCCAGGGAACATTTGAAATCTGACTGACCAACCTGTTCTGCTACCTCATATCCTTTCTTCTCCAGCTGCTCCTTTATTTGTTGCAGAATGATATTATCAGCTTTTACTTTTGATCTTTCTTTTTTATGCAACACGAGGCTATCCAGAATGGTACGGGCCGAACGCATATCACCACAGCTCACCAATTCTGAATATTGCAAAAAGCGTTTAAAGTAATTGGCGCCTTCATTATATTCATTGGTGATATTATGGTGCCTGATACTGCTCACCACGGCCATATGTTTTTTGGCCCGGCTGAAGATCACATTCAACCGCTTTTCGCCACCCTTCTTATTAATAGGTCCGAAATTCATGATCATCTTTTTGCGGGAATCAAAACCATAACAAACGCTCATGATAATGATGTCGCGCTCATCGCCCTGCACATTCTCCAGGTTCTTTACAAACAACCCGATAAACTGGTCCTCTTCCGTACGCCCCCAGGCATCTTCCAGCGCCTGTTCAAAGGCTTTGTCTTTCGATGCCAGGTTCGTCAAAGCGTTTTCAATGGCTTCCTGTTGTTCCTGGCTGAAGGCTACTATGCCTATGCTTTCCTTCACTTTCTTAAGCAGCAGGGTTTTCACCATATAGGCTATATAATCTGCCTCATCGGTATTAATGCGTTTTTCATATACACTATTCGGCAGAAAATGGAAGCTGATACTGCGGTCAAATAAAGCATCTACATGTTGGGTCGCTTCCTGGGGCCTGGTTATTTCTATAGATTTCTTTTCGGTATGATGAATGGTCTTATCAGGAATTGTCAGCAGGTTCGCTTCATAAAAAGCGTGGTTGCTAAAACTGATCAATGTCTCAAACCGGCTTCTGTAGTGCCAGCCCAGCATTACATTGCCCAGCTTTCTGGCACCCTGTACCAACAGGCTGTCGGCATCATTGCTTAACAATTCATCATCCTCATTATCAGTAAACACTTCCAGGTCGTCAGGATCTTCGGTACGCACTGCAAAGAAGTTGGTAGGGGGCATTTGTTTGTCGTCGCCCACAATAATGGTTTGTTTGGCGCGATACAAAGCCGGGATCCCTTCTTCCAACGTGATCTGACTGGCTTCATCAAAGATCACCACATCAAAGAAATCAATATCTACCGGCAGGCTATCGCTTACACTCAACGGACTCATCAGCCATACCGATTTAAGGTCTTTTAACACCAGGCCGCTTTCTTTACCCGAAAGTTCCCTGATACTCTTGAACCGGATGCTTTTATTGAATTCGTTTTCCAGAATTTTACGGCCTTCGGTATAATTCTTTTTAAACTCCCGTTGCTCCGGTGTCAACTGGCTGCTGGCGATATTGCTTAATTCAACATTATGCAGAAAGCGTTGCCGTACAGTGGCCCTGATATAATCGGCATTTACCTTCAGCAATTGCTTGTAACAATGTTGTATTTGACGCACCGCCTTTTCAATGGCGTGCATATCGGTATTGGCAAATACTTTGTTCTGGTGATAAATGTGCGACAGCGTTTTATTGGCCATACCTGCTTCTGCCTGTAATGGCGTAACCGATATGTTCCTGAGCACTTCTTTTACCGAATCGGGCAGCTCTGCATACTCGCGCAACGCTGGCAACAGATCACGCAGGCTTTCTGCATTCATACTAATGCTTTCCAGCTCGTCGTAAATGTCACTAACCGGTTTGGTATCATACTCATTTAAACATTGCTGTAACTGGGTTTGCAGTTTTTGCATGCTGTTATTGAGCTTGCTCAACTTTGTTACCAGTTGGTTGGCCTCTGCATGGTGCAGTAAATAATCTATTTCTTTATCGCCCTTTCTGGCCCTGATGCGTTCAATGCTTAAATGGGTGAGGTCAACATTGTCAACTTTATATTGCTGTTGCAGAAAATGCCGTTCCATGGCCACCATATTGGCGGCATCATATTCTTCCTTGAGTTGTTGCAATACAGTACCATAACCCGGGTGTACTGCATGCTGGCTGAAATCGTAACATTCATCGATCTTGTTCTTCAGCCGGTTCCATTTGCTGTTCAGGAATTTTAAAAACGATTCTTCGTATTTGGCTGCTAATGGTATCGCGGCCAGCATATCCTGCTCGCTCAGCCTTTCTTTCCAGTTCTTATTCCGCGCCTTGATCTGTTCATAATGCTGTTGCTGCTGTTTGTACAAATGAACGCCCTTATCAAATTTGCGGGCCTGCTCATTACCTTCATCAACCAGCGCCAGGCTATCTGTTTCTGCCAGGGGATTCAAAACAATAGCCACACTTACCAAGTTCTTTATCTGCTCCAGGCGGTTGGTATGTTCGGGGGGAATATTATTATCCTTTACAACAGCCGTAATATCTGTGAGCAGGTTGCGGGAATGCAACAACAGGTTTTCCAACACCGTTTGCGGGTTCTCATTGCTGAAGATGTTTTCATTTATCTTACTGAACGGATGTTCCGCAAATGTGGGCTCTGCACCTGTTTCTTCCAGGGCATTGCTCAATTGCTGAATAACGCTGCCAAATTCCAGCCATTCTTTATAATGCGGTAAGGCATCTGCTTCTTTTGCCGGCCGGGTAATCAGGTGTTCCTTTAACTCCACTACCCTTTCCAGTAATTTTCTGAATTCAATACCGGCCTGCTCAGGAATGGCAGTATGCGTAGCATGGAATTGTTTCAACAGTTCCAGCTGTTCATTGGTTTGTTTTAATAAGGCATCCCGGCTCAACTGGATCCTTTCCAGGTCCATTTTATTTTTGGTAAAATCTTCGTACGTTTCTTTCAGGTTGCGGATAAACTCTTTTTTATCACCCAGGCTGTCGTGAATATAACAGCACAATTCATCAAGCCCCTGTTGTTTCAGGCGATGGTATACCACATCCAATGCAGCGCGCTTTTCGCACACAAACAAAATGCTATGGCCACGGGCGGCAAAATCGGCGATCAGGTTGGTGATCGTTTGGCTTTTACCGGTTCCGGGCGGGCCCTGAATGATGTAGCTTTCTTTTTCCCTGCTTTTTAAGATGGCTCTCGTTTGCGTAGGGTCGGCAGTAATTACATGATACCAGTCGTCTGTACTGTTCCAGTTTTGCGTGGTATCACTGGTAGGCTTGGGTTTGCTGCTGAACAGTTGTTCAAACACTTCATTGGGCACCTGGTTATCGATCACAAAATTGTAATCGCGCACCAGGCTCATTTTTTTATAGTTGAAATTACCCAGCACAATGTTACACATATCAAAATCCCAGCTGTAGGGATTGCCTTCACTTTCTGACAATTCAAATGACGGGCGACGCTTGTCGGCCATACTTTCAGTTAATTGTGAAGGCACAATGGGGGCATCTTCATGTCCCAGCGATTCCAGGAAACCTTGTTTAGGTTCCACTCGTTGCCGGAATATTTCCAGTCCCAGCGGTTTATATTGTTCCTGCTGATAGCTGTACCCAACATCTTTATAACTTTTCAACTGCTTGCCCGAACGTTGCAACCGCTTTTTAAAATTGGTGACCGTTTGCTTGGCTACATTATGCACCAGGCGAATGCGTGGCTTTTGGATATAATTCAGCACAATGCCCTGGTTGGCGGCATCTATCTGACCTTTTAATAATTGATAGAATTGTTCCGGCGTCATTTCATCCAGATCTACATAATCCGGCAATTCAATGCCGTATAGCTCTTTCAGGTAACTGGCCAGCACCGGGTTTACCTCCGCCACATTATCGGTGATCTTTAATACATAATGGTCTTCCTTTAATTTCTTGTTCTTCTTCACTTCGGCAGGTACCAATAACAAGGGGCTTTGTATTCTTTCTTCTGCATCTTCTTTCAGGTTGTGCCAGTTCAAATACACTATTACCAGCTTTAACTGACTGAACCCATATTCCTGGATGTCGCGCTGGGCTTCTATGCGGATCTTATCGAGTGAAGAAGGTAAATACAGGTGGTCTTCGAACCGGAGGTATTTGTTCAACACAATTTCTTTCATGCCGGTTATGCGGTCGGCAATGTCTTTGTTCCAGGTAAATAACAATTCCGGACGAATGCTTTGATAATGCAGCACCATGGGCACGCTGCTTACTGTAAGGTTTACAAACCGCATATTCGGTTTGTAATACAATAACCGGTTCCGCCTGCTGGTGTCGAATAAACGATTGCGAAGCTTGTTTAAGATAAGCTGGTTGCGGTTGGTCAATGATTTATTGATCCAGCCGGCAATATTACTTAAATCGGTTTCTTTTTCAGGATCATAATCCCGGTAATGTTGCAACCTGTTTACTATATCATACAGGTCCTGCACGCGTTTCTGGCGGCTAAGTTCCGTCATCTCAGCAATGAGCGCGCTGATGGTGGGGTGTATACGATGATTGTACAGGATGGGATTGCTGCGGTATTTTGCAAACAGCGCCAGGTCTTTTTCTTCATACAGGTTCAATCCCAGGGCCATGCTGCCTAATACGCAACCCAAACAAAAAATATCGGTCAGTTCATCGTGGTGGCCCAGGTTCATTTCAAAACAACGGTAACCGGGTATAAAGGCCGGGAACGACAGCGTTTCATTACCATTCAGGTGGATCTTTACATTTTCCACCGATACGGCACTGTCATCGATCTCTATTTCAGGTTTTGCAGCGCCGCCTGGTTCAAAATGGCGGGATTTATGTCTTTCAAATAAGGCTATTACTTTCCCTATTGCATTCATTGGCTTGTGCGCAGCCCGTTCATCGATATCCATGCGGTTATCGGTAATAAACAGGGCATTTTCATTTTCAAATGGCGCAACAAGGCCGGCTTCATGAAAGCCGATCACCTCTTTACAGAGCGGTAGTACGAATGCGATCACATCGTCTGTTGCATAGTCACCATTATCGAATGCTGTTTTCAGAAATTGTCTGAATGATTGAACCTGTATTGACATAATCAATAAATTGAGATCTAAATGGTATTAATGGGATTTGATTAAGCGGTAGCATCGTCTTCAAGCACTACCTGCTCCTTCTCGCCTTCTTTTAATTTATACCAGGCGGCCATTGTTTTTTGTTTGTGCTGTTGCATTTTCTTATCGCTCAGTTGTAACTCCTTTTTAACAATAGCGTCAAAAATGGCTGCCAACTGAATGGTTTCTGCAAACTGAAAGGCCCAGCCAAAGGGTATTTGTTCCAGGGCGCCATCAACCAGGGCAAAATCAAGCATAATGTAACCCAGGTAATCTTTTATACTGGTATACGAGCCACTGATCGTTTCTACAAACTGTTCATCCAACGTGACATCCTCATCATAAGAGAAATCAGCAAAATATTGTTTGGCCAGGTTGGTAACAAGCGTACTGCGGAACCAGTTAGGTTTTAATAATAATTGCATGAACTTCCTGGTGAACTGTAACAATTCTTTTTGTTTAAATACATCCAGTTGGTCCAGGTCGGTACTGCCCTCTATCATTTTTATAATTTCTTCTTCGGCCGCTTCTTTTTTCTCATGCCAAAGCTGAATGGCCCGGGCCCTGATGAAATTTTCGGGGTGAGTATCGGTGGCTGCTTTCACCCCACTGGCAGTGGAGAATATTTCTTCCGCCTGCTTCGCGTAGCTTTCTGCACTTACCTTATCCAACCCCGTTGCTATTTTAACCAACGAAGTAATTACGGGCGCGGTATCACCTACAACCGTATAAGCACCACGGTCGCAATATATTTCAGTATATAGTCTGTATAAACGAGCCGTTTCATAATAGGCAGGCTCACTGTGATAGTTACCGGCAATGGCCATTATAATACGCTCGGCAGTTTCCAACTCACCCTGTAGCGTACTGTATAATTTTACATGGGTCAATTCATGCGCCAGTATAGCCAGTAGTTCGTTCTCATCCAGTAACTGGGTGATACGACCACTGAAAACAATATGCGCTTCATTGTTCAGGTAAACAATACTCGCATTCATTTCATCGGTGTATTGCGCCTGGTAAACTGTAACGGGTAATTGTTCAAGCCCTAATAATGTTTTAGCCTTTTCAACCTTTTCATAAATAGCCGCATCTGCCTTAACATCAAATTTGTAAGTATTCTTTAACAATTCAGTTTTATATTGGGCCAGTTGCTCTTCTTTTGTCTTAACTGCAGCAAAAAAATTCCAGGTCTTCGTTTGCAGAGCAAAATGATCCCGAACTTTCAAGTGATATGGAAGCGCTTGTAGCATATATTGATATATATAGTATAAAAGAATAAATATCTTGGGACGATGTACCTAACTGGCACAGGATATTAGAAAGGGAAGAGAGGCGAACCCGTAATGATTTCAAATACTATGCCCTTTTTACCGAAACGCATTGCCGGATGATTTATTTGCCTCCCAACTGACATTAAGAATATTTTGGGAAATCACTTTTCATTAAAAGAAAAAAACCGGCCGCTACTTGTAACAATAGCATGCGCGTGTTAAACCTTGTACAGGTTCAAACAGGGATAAACGTAATAGAAGGTTTGTTTTTGTGAAAGTTTAAAACAGACAACTCCCTCAGAAGAAGATATTTTCCCACATTTTATTTAATCAGATACCGGCTGGTTGCTGCATATCCTGCAAAACCTTTTGCAATTCGATAATGGAGTCTGTTTTTGATACAAAAGCATGGGCGCCTACCTGCAGGGCCCGTATTTCTTCGCAAGGATTGTTGGTCATAGAAAAAGCAATGATCTTAATGCCGGGCCATTTTTCCTTTAGGGCGGCAATGGTTTCAAAGCCGTTCATTACCGGCATATTCAGGTCGGTAATGCAAATGTCGGGTGCGTTGACTGTAGTTAATTGTCGCAGCAGGTCTTTGCCATTAATGGCAGTCAGCACGATTTTGTATCCCCACAATTCGAGTATTTCCTGTATCCCGTTCCTGATAACCGGGGAATCATCTACCAGTGCTACCTTAGTTCCTAAACTGTTCATAATTACATAAATTAGATTGGTTCTTAGGGGCATACCCATATTACATACAGGCGCCAGATTTAACAGGGTTTATCAATGCAATCGAAGGAAGGAGGTCCTAATTAGGATCAATGGTAGGATTGTTTGTATGGCAAATGTATATACATTTATAAACCGGCAAAAACATACAGCAGGCTTAAACCGGTAAACCAATACAATCACTCCGTCAAAATACATGTTTTCATTTACCCAGGGCCATTAATGTCATGATCACACTTGTATTTTATTCAGAAACGGGGGCCTGATTATCCACAATCGCATTACTAAATATTGCTATTTAAAAATTATGCGCTAATCTTGTATTGAATCGTTTTCTATGAAAAAGTAATTGTGTGAACTGAGTGTTTATGCACCCTATAAGCATATGGAAAACGATTTCCCGAACCAATCAACCAATCAGCTGCTGATTCAGCATATCAGTGAAGCTGCTTTATTTACTGATCCCTGCTTTACCATAACTGCCTGCAACCCGGCAGCATCGGTATTGTTCCTTTACAATCAACAGGATATACTGGGGCATTCCATCTCTTTCCTTGTTCCGGCTTCTTCAACAATAAACAGCCGGTCTTCTAT
>JAJKIL010000233.1 GCA_021154515.1 Niastella sp.
AATGGTGTACCTGCCGGCAGCGTATCAATATATTTAATATTTACTATCCCGGTTTTATCAGCCAGGTCATCTGGGTCTTCGTTTCCCTTTTTTGAGCAATCAACCATTGATAGGCTCAACAACAGGGCGAGAACAGCAAAAACAGTGAGTTGTTTCATAGTATAATCGGGCTTTTGAAAATTGGTGTATGTCGCTATTTCTTATAGAAATCAGTATAGATCTGATCTGCAGATAATGCCTGGTTATAGATCCTGAAATTATCCATTAGTCCGGCATAATTCGTTTCGGTACCAGAACCGAATGCGTAACCGCCAATGCTGGCCTTATTAATAGTCATCAGGAAGGGGTCTTCGTCTGCTCTTGTAATGTTTTTTGTTCCAACTTCTACACCATTTATATAGATCTTCATAGTCAGCTTCGAATAAGAAAATACAAAGGCTACGTGTCTCCAGTCGTATGGTAACACCGGAGCATTGGAAGCAATTACATAATCATCGACAGCTGTATAGGTGGGGCCACCTACCGGCACTTTATTCGTAAGCAGGTAACGGCCTACCATTCTACTGGCTGAACCGTTCCAGGAGTTTGAACCCGAACCCATTCTTGTGAGGAATGTAATACGGGTACCTCTAACCTCACCAAATTCAAAGATCGGGTCTGGATAGATATTTCTTCCCGCTGCCCAATTGACCCAGCAGGTCACTGTAAACTCTCTTTGTTTAAAAACCGGCATAATTGCCGGAGGTATTGAAACGGTACCGGAGTTGTTCCATGTAGTAGGCGTAAAACCAGGGAATCTGGCAGCCAATCCACGTTGTCCGGGTTCGTAGGTAATGTCACCTGCAGTGCCCTTATTATAGGTGGCAGCCACTCCACTTATTCTGTCAACCAGGTTGTTTTCAAAATCAAGCGCGTAAACCGGGGTTGGAACAGAAACAAGAATACTAAACCCCGGACCCTTTACCGGATATCCTTCCACAGTTATAGCAATGTCACCGCTGCTGGTTCCTACTGGTACAGTGGTAGTGATCACTGTATCTTCCAGGGATGCTATTGTAGCAGCTATGCCTTTGAAAGTAACATTTACTTTTGCCATATCAGTGCCATAACCGGTACCATATATTCGAACCGTATCACCTGGCAAACCGGTAAGCGGATCAGCCGTTTTAATAGTAGGCGGTGCTTTTACAGTAAAAGTACCTATAGAGTCAACGATATTTGTCCATACCTGTAAGCCCACCTTTGCGGGGCCTGAAATAGCTGCAACAGGTACTCTGGCTACAATTTTACCATCTTCACAGGACAGGATGCTATCAGACTCAATTCCATTGAAGAATACCTTCACCACATTTTTATAATCGCCAAAAGTAGAACCATTGATTGTTACCAGACTGGTAGGGAATCCGATGGCAGGAGTTACGCCCTGTGGCTCGGGCGCGGGGTATGTATAGTTTTTGATATTGGGCCCCTTGGTGCAACTGGCATATATAGCTGCTACAGCCAGCAATGCCATTATGAACCGGATATTTTTAACAGTCATCTTCATATATATTTGGATTTAACAGTTTTCAGAATAAACAGTTGCCAATAGGCAATCGACAGTTAATTTGCTATCTCCCGATTGGATAGGAGCTTACAAATTTTATTTGCTCCTCTCTTTGTCAATTGCCTATTGGCTACTGCTTTTAATAATCATTGTTTTGAACCAGGTTCGGATTCAGCTGAATTTGCTTCAATGGTATGGGAAGCAAATAATGCATCCGTTTAAAATTCCGGTTCTCTGCTATATCGAGCAAGATCACTTTCAAATTGCCGGCACCGGTAGTTACCGTAGTTTCCTGGTAGGGATATTTTTGAGGAATATAATTACTGGTTGGTTTACCGGTGGCATCTCTGAAGTCGGTTGTATAGGCAGCATCTCCCACTACCATACCACATACATTCTGATTCAATTCATGTTCTGCAATACCCCAGCGTTTCAGATCATCGAACCGGAAATTCTCCCCATATAACTCAATCGTTCTTTCTCGTCTGATCTCTTCCAGCATATTCAATCCATAGTTGGTGGCCAGTGCATTGGAAAGCGGCGCCACACCAGCTCTTGCTCTTAACAGGTTAATTGACATGTTCAGGTCGCCATCACTTATAGCACCATTCTTTTCCATCAATGCTTCTGCATAGATCAGGTACACTTCGGCCAGCCTGATCTGTGGATAATCCTGCGATTCCTGTAAATCTGAACGGTAAGTGGGGTAATTATAAGCAGAGAATTTATAGCAGGTATAACCCAGTTTTCCATCCAGTTTTATTTTCCCCTGGGCAGGTATGTTTTGCTTTCCAAGCACATAGCTCAGCAAACGGTAATCCCTGTTCAGATACTCAGAGTCTACTGTGTGGTAGCCAAGAAAACTGTCGGACTTGTTTACTGGTAATCCATCTTTACACAAAAACATATCCATCATTTTGCGATTGGGCGTCATATAGGTTTGAACGGTATGGGAAAGATTAACTCCACCCGGACGCAGGTTAAGGTCATAGATACTTTTCAGAATAAATTCATTATTGGTGGTTTTATCGAGCCCAAGGGGGTTGGAAGCAGAACCATCGATACTAAAAAGGTAATAACTGCTGCGATTGCTTAACGTACTGTTATAATTCCATAATTTATAACCACCGTTCTGCATCACATCTTTTGCCAATGCTGCGGCCTCGGTTAAAAACCCGTTCACCTGATCAGCAGCTGGTGCGGCTGAACCTTTAAAATCGGTAGAGGTGCCCGTGTATTTGCGCCAGGTTGCTTCGTATAACAACACGCGTGCTTTAAAGGCTTCTGCGGCCCATTTGCTTAAATGGCCTTTGTCGGCATTTGAAATGGCCTGCTCAATAGGAAGGCCATTGATGGCATCTGTGAGATCTTTCAGTATCTGGTCAATCATTTCATACCGGCTGTTGCGCGGCGCTTTCAGTTCTTCCCCATTTACATTGGGTACTGTGGTAAGAATGGGCACACCCCCGAAACGCTTCAGCAGAAAGAAATGATGCCAGGCCCTGAAAAATTTTGCTGCTGCCACATATTGGGCTATCTCGTTTTTTTTGCCCGGATATTCATCCGCCTTTTTAAGCACGATATTTACGCCCCGGATATATGCATAGGCATTATTCCAGTACTTATCATCAGATGGAACCGGCACTATACCGCGGGCATAGTTTGTTTGTGGAAGTTGAAAGTCTGCTGAAAGATCTGAACCGAAGTCCATGAATTCAAAAATATTGCTCTCATCGATCTTCTGCCAGCTTATCATCTTTTCATACATCTCATTGGTAGCGTATTTGAACTGTTCAGGTGTTTTAAAATACTGCGCTTCCGTTAAGCTGTCTTCAGGTTTCAGATCGAGAAATTTTTTCTGGCATGCCACAGTACCCAGGATCATGGCACTGATAGCAACCGGAATCATCAACTTTTTCATTATAATAGTTTTTCGCTGATCAGATATTAGATTATAAACCTACGTTAACACCAAAGGACCATGTTCTCATAAACGGATAACCGGTCAATCTTGAATCGGCCCCCTGCTCGGGATCGAACCCGTCTTTAATAGAGGTTAATTCAAACAGGTCGTTACCTGAGAAATAAACCCTTACTTTCTCCAGTTTAGCCCTTGACACTACTGATTGCGGCAGGGTATAGCCGAGGATCAATGTTTTCAACCGAACATACCGGTTGTTCTGCAACATAAAGTCGTTATGCAGGTAATTCCATTTTGAACGGTCGGCATCCACTGAAAGTCTGGGATATTTAGCACTGGTATTTTCTGCTGTCCATGTTTTACCAATGAAAGAAGGGTTTAAATTGGACCACAACGTAACGAAGGGGTATGCCAGCCAACCATCCCGTTCAACATATTGTTGCCCTACTCCTTGCAGAAAGGCAGTAAAGTCGATGTTTTTCCAGGAGGCGCCCAGGGTAAGACCGAATGTGTAGTGTGGCGCATTATCACCTTTAAAGTTCACGTCATTCTGATCGATAACGCCGTCTTTATTTACATCCATTTTCCTGGTATCGCCGGGACGTAATATCTGATCATCTGTTCTTGCAGGTATAGCGCCCTGGGCAAGAGCTGTGTATTTATTATAAAAGAGGTCAACTGTTTTCTGATCTGCCAAAAAGCCTCTTGTTTTATACATATACCAGGAGTTCAAAGGCTTGCCAATGATCGCCTGATTCAACCCGGGCGTTGGCAGAACGGCACCGTCGTATGCCACCAGTTTGTTGCGGCTGTCGGAGAGATTAGCTGATACATTATAACTAAAATCGCTGCCAATTTTATCGTGCCAGCCTACCATGGCTTCCCATCCCGTCACTTTCAATACCCCGCTGTTTGTTTGAGGGGCATCGCCACCCAATACACCGGGATACACCACATTGATCAACATGCCATCGTTCTTTTTCTGATAATAATCAAAACGGCCGGTCAGGCGGTTGTTCAACATAACAAGATCAAAGCCTACGTTCGCCATTTTTACCTGCTCCCAGGTACGATCAGGTGACGTAAGACCATTACGGGCCAGGCTGGCAGCACTTTGAATGGCAGGGGTGTTTCCAAATATGCTGTTGCCGACAACCACGTTAGAAATATAATCGTACAGATCGATGTTAACATTGTTACCCATTATACCATAACCGCCCCGGATCTTCAGGTAATTGAGGGGATACATGTTCAGGTCCCTGATGAAGTTTTCATTGGTGATTACCCAACCGGCAGATGCATTGTAAAAATTCGACCATTTATAGCCGGGAGCAAAACGTGATGATCCATCACGGCGCCCTATCATCTCTACCAGGTATTTTCCTCTGAAGGAATAGTTCAACCGGCCGATATAAGAATACAATCCCCATTCGTTACGGCCGCCGGCTCCTTCTACATAATCTTTAGGTGCTACGTTCAAATCATACACGCCATCGTTGGCTATAAGGGTGCGGTATGCATACAATCCTTTAAAGCCATTCTTTTCAGCATTCAAACCACCCATAACAATGATGCGATGGCCACCGAATGTTTTAGTATAACGCAACAAGGCGCTGTAGTTCTGATATAAAGAATTATCTGATTCTGCGCGGATGTTCGATTCGGGATTGATCTTTTCATCGGCCAGGGTACCATCCCATTTGTACATGGGAACGGTAAGCTGGTAATTATCCAACCGGTATTGATTTGACTGTATTGAAGCACCTGCTTCCAGTTCAAGACCTTTGTACAATTCGGCAATACCTCTAATGTCGATCCTGATCAGGTCGTTTCCTTTAATATCTCTTCCACCATCAGTAGTGGCAGCAGTAGAGTTTCTATTACCGGCAGTATTGAAGTTCGCATACCATTCACCATACGGGTTTTTGGCAGGAAAAAAAGGCGGGTCATAAGCGATCATGTCCATACGCAAACCATTGGAAGGGCCTGATGTAAGATCCTTTTGATAAGTTACGCCGGTTTGCAGTTTAATTTTTTCCGCCAGTTTATAATCGTAATTCAGGCGCAGGTTATACTGTTTTTTTCCATCATATGCTGTGGCCAGGGGCCCTTGGTTATCGGCATAACCGGCAGATAAACGATACGCTGTTTTCTCGGAAGAGCCAGCAACACTCAACGTGTGTTGCTGAGAAATGCGGGTAGCGAATAATTCATCGAAACGGTTGGCATTGCCAATGAAAATGTCGCCCCATTCGGTGGTGTGGTAAATACCCTCAACGCCCTGTTGCATTTTCTGCAGATTCTCCAATGATGCCCATCCCCAGTAATTGGGTTTTATTTCTTCTTTGTTGGCATCTATCCACATGGTAGCAAATTGCTGCATGTTGGGTGCAGGGGTTTTTATCCCTATTGTATTGATGCGCGCATTATATCCATAATCGATCCTGGTTTTGCCTTTACCACGTTTTGTAGTAATTAAAATAACGCCATTGGCGGCCCGGCTACCGAAGATGGCGGCCATACCGTCTTTTAAGACGTTCACCGATTCAATATCATCGGGGTTCATGGTAAAGAATGCATTGGTATTGGCAACGGGTACTCCATCGATAACGATCAGTGGAGAACCGCCATTCACAGAAGTAACACCACGGATCTGCATAACCAGCTCTTCATTACCCGGGCGGGAAGAACTTCTGGTGATCACCAGACCTGGCGTGCTACCTTGCAACGCCAAAGCAGGGTTGGTTACTGCTCTGCTATCGAAAACTTTATTGTTGAGTGGTTCCAGGGCGCCGGTAACGGTTGCTTTTTTAGAAGTACCATAACCTACTACCACCTGCTCTTCCATGGGCGACTGGGTGGTGGTTAATTTAATGGTAAGCTCGGTTTGATCGCCAACAGGCACCAGTTTATCGTCAAAACCCACATAAGAGATAACCAGCACTGATTGTGGCCCTTCTACCATCATGGTAAATGTGCCATCGGCTTTTGTAATAACGGAATTCAATTTTCCTTTTTCACTTACGTTGGCGTTTTGCAGGGGTGTGCCATTTTCAGCCAGGATAATACCGGTAATTTTTATTGGGGGCGCTTTCGCCATTACCGGTTTTTCCACTGCCACAACCGGCGGTGGTGCGGCCACTACCGCTTCTTTTACAACAACTATATTGTTGTTGATGATGCTATAGGAAAGCGGCTGATTTCTGAAACAAATATCAAGTACCTGTTGAATAGAAGCATTCCGCACATTTATGTTAACCTTTCCGGCTCGTTGCAATAAAATTTCTCTGTAAACAAACGTATACCCAGTTTGCTTTTTAATTTCTTTAAAAACGTATTTCAGAGAAATGTTCTCACCAGATAATGTAACCTTTTGGGAGTACACGCCGGCAGAGAGATGTAAACAGGTGGCTAATAGAAAAATGGTTAGGTAATTCATTAGGATCAGTTCTTTACGCCCCACCTTTATTTTCTTCAAATAGCGGTGGAGGCAATGAATTAAATACATAAATTTGGATTTAGCACTCCCGACGTTGCCGTTGGGATTGTTTGGGTTAAACAATAAGGATATCGAGTCTTCTATTGCATTAGCCTGAATTTTTATCAACCGCACCGATTGCAGTCGGGGCGGTTTTTTGTTTCAGGTTAACAGGAAACTTTATTACACTATTTTTCAGACATACCTTTTTTATTGCACATTCAGCGACGGACATACCGCTCCGAACTGCATTAAGCAGGCATGGCTTCGTTTGTCAATATTTCAGATAAGGATCGTTGTTCGGCTGCACAAGGCAAGAATATGTTGCAGCCCGGCATGAGTAAAGTCTTTTATAGTAGCGCTTAATGGTATGGCGCCGGTTTCCATTCTGTGATGGAAATCGTTTTCATAGGTTATGAATTCCCGGGTTTTTCCAGGGATGGTCTCAAATAGGACATACATATATTAGGGGGTTATTTAACAATGATCATTTTCCCCTGAATGCTGAATTTCGCACTACCCGACTCCTGCAACACCTTCAATACATCTGACAACCGGGTGTTCCTTGAAATTTCAACAAACAAAGGATCATTTTTAACAGCTGGGCCCTCATATACAACATCTACATCATACCATCTGGCCAATTGGCGCATTACCGTTTTTATATCTGCACTTTCAAAGTGAAATAATCCGTTTTTCCATGCGATGACCTGTTCCAGGTCAGGTGAATGGTGAATGGTCAATGATGAATGGGCCGCCGCTATGGCTTGCTCGCCTGGCTTTAACACAACTTCCTGAATTTTATCCTTTGCCTTTTGCCCTTTACCTTTTGCCAATTCCCCACTGTCAACTGCCCACTGCCTCACTACTTTCACGCTTCCTTCCAGCAAAGTAGTTTTTATGGCGCTTTCGTCGTCATAGGCATTTACGTTAAAGTGTGTACCCAACACTTCCACCTGCATGTCGCCTTTTTCCACAATAAAAGGCATCTCTTTATCGTGCGTCACTTCAAAATAGGCTTCGCCCGTTATTTGTACTCTTCTTTCCTTCCCCCTGAAACCGGTGGGATAATGAATGGAAGATGCTGCATTCAACCACACTTTTGTGCCATCGGGTAACCGCAACTGGTATTGTCCTTTGCGGGGAGTGGCCAGGGTATTATACGACAATGGGCCCTCGCCGCTGCTGTTGTCAGAAGAATACACCAGTTTTCCATCATCGGGTTTTTCCAGTTTTGCTTTCCCTTCCTGCGCTACTACCCCATTTGCAGCATCATCGAGCAGGATGGTTTTGCCATTCGCCAGGGTAAGCACCGCTTTATTGCTGCCAGGCTCTGCATCGTTCTTTAAAGTGGATCCGGCTTTTGCCAGATCTGTTGCCGCTCTTTTATTCAGCAAATAGACTACGGTGCCTGATAAACATAACAGGATGGCAGCCGCAGCCCACCAGGTTCTGTTGTGCATTTGACGAACCGGTGTTTCCCCGGTATACGACGTATAAGGTATTTCATCGGTTGCAATGCTTTGCAGTAATTCTATTTCAATGGCTTCCTGAATTGATCCTTTTTCTCCTTCTCCATATTCCAGCTCACCGGTGTTCACCAATTCCTGGTACCATGCTTCAACAAGCTGCTGCTCTGCAACCGTACAATTTCCGCTACTGTATCTATTTAATAGATCAGTTGCCTGTGTTTGATTCATAAACAATCATATAAAAATTCTGGCAACGTATATACTGTCCGGTAAAAAGACCCGAGGGGGTATAAAAAATAAAAATTTTTTTCCCGGGCGGCCGGAAGCAGGCATACCTTACCCGGATCGGTTAAAAAACAATCGTATTCATAGCTCACACATGTAAAATATCACATTGGGAATACCGGAATTTTACTACTTCATCCATTGCAGGAGCAAAACCGCAAATGTAGTAGCGTTCAGGCTGATGGCAGTTTTAATAATTTGTAAAGCATGTTGTATATGCTTCTTTACTGTTTCATCTGAAATGTCGAGGCGTTCGGCAATTTCCTTATGAGTTAAATGATGTTTGCGGCTAAGCTGGTATACTTCACGCATCTTGTTGGGCATTTGTTCAACGGCCGACTGAATGACGTGTTGCAGTTCTTTTATTTGTAGTTGTGATTCGGCATCGGGTGGCTGATAATTGACAAGCACCTCGGTAAGCAAGACAAGATAATCGCGGCGGGTAATATTCTTTTCAATATACTTTATAACTTTGTACCTGACACTGGTTTGCAGGTAAGCGCCCAGTGAACCGGTGATCCGAATTTCGTGGCGGCGGTTCCAGATAGACAAAAAAATATCCTGAACCAGGTCGGCAGCATCCGTCTTTGAGCGAAGCGCTCTTGCAGCTGTTGCAAATAATGATTCCCAGTAACGACGATACAGCATGGTAAACGCTTCTTTGTCTCCATCGGCTACCAGAGAGAGTAATGTTTCATCGGTATGGGCTTCAACTGCTTCCAAATAGGGCTTATACTTGGCCGCAAAAGTAATACAAAAACCAATCAGTGGTATATTATTATAATTTCAGATATCAGCAACGTACAACAGTAGGGCTTTATTACAGTGAAAGATTAAAAAATAATGAAAAAGCAAAAGCCTCCCGATGCATCGGGAGGCTTTTGCTTTTTATCTCTTACTTATTTTTACAGTATGAGCAGCTTGGTAACTGCAATGTTGTTCACTTTCAGCACATAGATACCCAACTTAACATTTCTGTCGAGCTGCACATCGATGGTACCGGAAGTATTCATTACTGTTTTTTGATACACTACTTTACCAAACAGATCGGTGAGGGTGATCGTGATCTGCTTGTTGATAAGATAATCAGGTGTTTTTACCACGAAGTGGTTGCCTATTACCGGGTTTGGATAAGCGGTAACATCCGAGATGGCATCATCATCATTGCAATAACCCAGTTTGTCACCATTTTTCAGGTGGGCCGGTACAGCTGATTGTGCAATACACTGGCTTTGGCCATTGTGACAGATCATCACTTTGTCATCAAGGAGGCCGCACGATACATTTACTGATCCAATGCGGATCGAAGCTGACATGCTGCATCCTTTAGCGTCGGTGATGGTTACGCTGTATGTGCCGGCAGTGGTAACAGTGATCGAAGGTGTATTCTTGTTCGTACTCCATTTATAACTATACGGAGCAGTACCACCCGCAGGTTTAGCTACCAGGAGCAGCGAAGAAGAACCATACCCGACATAGATGGTATTTTTTTCAGTAGAACCAGGACCTACCACGTATACATCAGGAATAGAAACTGTTAATTGAACCGGGTTGGTGTCGTCACAATCTGAGTTGTTGGCAACACCACAGGCAACAGGAGCACCCGCGCCTAATCCGTCACCATCCTCATCGGCATACAATAATCTGGTATCATCACAATCCAGGTTGTTGGTTACATAACCAGCAGGTGGGGTTGATGAACAGAATGAAGCAGACATATTAGAACCAAACCCATCGTGGTCGGCATCTACATAGTATACAACCGGGGTATGCACCGTAGCATCGTTGTCGTTACAATCGGTATTATTGGTTGCATAACCATAAGGAGCGGTTGAATTACACAGCATTTCTGTTGTAACATCACCAAAGCCATCATGGTCGGCATCTATATAATACAACAGCGGTTTTTGAACGGCAGCGTCATTATCGTTACAGTCTGTGCTGTCGGCGGAGTATCCAGCCGGAGCATCATTCTGTGCAAATAATACAGCTGCGCCTGCACCTACACCATCTTTATCGCCATCTACAAAGAAAGCTTTGTTAACGATCAGTTGCGTTGAAACACTGTCGGCATCCAGGTAAAAAACATCACCATTTTGCGAGGCAGTGATGGTTACTTTACCTGCTGATACGATATGAATATTACCATTTACAATTGTAGCTACTGAAGTATCAGCGCTTGTGTAGTCAATTGGTAACGTAGAGGTACTTGTGGCACCTGCATCAAAATCGCCATCGGTTACCAGTACAGGTTGCAAAGCACTGAATGTGATGGTTTGTTTTCCGATATTCAATAAATTAAATACCGGGAAGCTGGTTACACCTGTATAGCTTACCTCGTAATTGGTGGCGGCAGCTGTGGTTGGTGTATCAGCGAGTGCGGCCTGAACGCTCAATTGGGCTGTGTTGCCTGTTACCAGTCGCATAGCAGCGGCTACATCACATTGCGCATTGGCATCGGCAGTATTGTAGCCAAAAGTAATATCTGTTGGAGAAGGATTGGCTGGCTGAATGGTCCAGCTGTTGTTGATAGCATGGCTATCGTAAGGCATTTCCACTGACAAATTTCCCTTTTTTACATTTGCTGTGAAGACCGTACCTATGGCAGGTTTCACGGTTACGGGGTTGTAGCTGTCGCCAGCGCCAATCCACAAAGGCGTGGCCACGCCAGCATTTGTAAGGCGGGTGAATGTTCCCGACTGATTATCACCCTTCATGACAAACCATTGTGTTGGTGCGCCCCCACCTACAAATTGCAGACCGGTTGGCTTTACGCT
>JAJKIL010000234.1 GCA_021154515.1 Niastella sp.
AAGGTTTGAACAAAATTCTCGTATTTTTCTTCAGGCGTTGAACTCAATGTGGTAAAAAGACGTTGCCGGTTGCTGATATGACTTCTGGTAACCAACTGCTCAGACAAAATAGTCAGTTCTGGGATATCTTTTAACAGGCGATCAAAATCGGGTTTGCTCCAAAGTAACACCTCACTTCGTTCTATGGCAGCGATCGTAAATTGTGACGGTGTTTGCTGGTGATAGCTTTCCGGGTCCAGTGTCCAGTTGTTTTCCGGTGAAAAGTATAAAATATGCTCGCTGCCATCTGCTCCAATACCATAAATGCGCAGGAGCCCTTTTACAATAAACGTTTTATGCCGGCACACCTGGCCTTGTTGCAACAACGTCTCATTCCGGTGCAGGGAAACAGGCTTTGCGGCCGAAACGATCTGTTCAATTTCTGAATCGTTCAGGTTGGTGCAGGTGCGTAAATAAGTATCAAATACGGTGGTCATATTCCTTTCAAAAATAAGAAATATGCACTTAATTCAAATAGTCATTAACTGTTATGCGTAAATAAGGTGAGCCACTCTGCAAGAGTGACCCACCTTAATAACCTAAGCGTGGCTGTGCGCCATTTCATTTGACCGCACCAGCAGTTTTTTTACTTTCGCTGCAATACTGACCGCATCGATGCCGGCATCTTTCATTAATTCCTCTTGTTTACCCGATTGAGAGATCTTTGTCACGGCCATCTTTTCTACATAATTGCCTTCGGCGCTAACGGCTGCAGCAATAAAATCACCCAAACCACCATGCGCAAAATGATCTTCCACTGAAATAATACATTTGAAACGGGTGCTGTTCAAACAATCCAGCAAGGTATCTCTGTCAACCGGACTTACGGAATAACAATCCACCACCCGGATGTTTATATCTTCCTGCTTCAGTAGCTCAGCCGCCTGCAGCGCTTCATACACGGTAATACCGGTAGCGGCAACCGTAAGCAGGTCATCATTTGATTGCAGGATTATTTTTGAACCGCCAATTTTAAACTCATCGCCGGGCTTATATAATAGTTTTGTTTTTGGGCGCAAGGTGCGCATATATACAATACCGTTGTGCTGCACCATTTGCGGCACCAGGCTGGCAGTGGAAACGGCCTCGCAAGGTTGCAGTACAACCGTATCGGGCAGGGCGCCAAAGAACGCAATATCTTCCAACGCCATTTGCGAAGGGCCATCTTCCCCAATAGATACGCCAACGTGCGAACCCACAAATTTTATATTGGCTTCAGAGATGCGGGCCATCCTGATCTGGTCGGCAGCACGCATAAAGAACGCGCCAAAAGTGGCTACCACCGGTATCTTACCAATTCGTGATAAACCGGCGCCTACAGATACCATGTTCTGTTCCGCAATAAAACATTCCACGAAACGCTCGGGGGTTACCTTTAACGCGTCTTCGGTAAAGGTGGAGTTCTTTACATCAGCATCCAGCACATACATTTCCGGCGTATGTTGCGTGATCTGCGCCAATGCCTCGCCAAACACTTCGCGCGTCGCATAGGATTTGGCGTTATCAAAATCAAGTTTAACGGCCGTATTTATTTTTACGTCGGCAGAAGCGATTGTAGTAGTGGCCGGTTTCCGCAATTCAAAACGCGCATCGTCATTGATTGGCCCCAACTCATCCAGCGCTTTTTTCAGCTCGTCTTCTTTTAACGCCTTACCATGCCAGCCATCTTTATTTTCAATAAAAGAAACCCCTTTTCCTTTTTCGGTCCTGGCAATAATAGCCACGGGTTGCGTGCCTGCATGGCTATGAGCCTGTTCCAACGCCTGGTCTATTTGTTCATAATTATGACCATCGATGGTAAATACCCTGAAATTAAAAGCCCTGAACCGTTGTTCATATTCATTCATGTGATGGCCAAACATGGTTTCTCCACTTTGCGCCAGGCGGTTGATATCTAAGATCGTAATCAAATTATTTAACCGGTGGTAGGAGGCAAAGTTGGCTGCTTCCCATACCTGGCCTTCCGCCAGTTCTCCATCGCCACACAACACATAAGTCGTAAAAGGCAGGTTTTCCCTTTTTGCCGCCAACGCCATACCGGCCCCTACAGAAAGTCCCTGTCCTAAAGAACCCGTAGCAGCTTCTGCATATTTGTACTTGGGGACCGGGTGTCCTTCAAACCGGCTGTTTAATTTTCGTAATGTTTTTAATTCATTCAGGTCATAGGCGTTGCTCATGCCAAACAGGGCGTACAGCAGGGGAGCAGCATGACCTTTGGACAACACAAACCGGTCGTTGTATATGTTCAATGGGTTGGAAACATCGTAGGTAAAATATTTATCAAACAACACGGCTGTTATATCTGCCGCCGATAAACAGGAAGTGGGGTGTCCTGATCCTGCTGCAGTTGTAGACACAAGACACCATTTGCGCAGTAATTTTGCCTTTTCTTCCCAGGCACTTGTATTTTTCATAATAGGTATATAAATGATGAATAATGTAAGCGCACAATTAGAGTGCCATCGTTTGTTAACAGGAATTGTAGAAATTATTAGCCACTATCACTTTAAATAGTTGGCCAACCACCCATTATAGGTAATTTTACTGCCCAAACTTTATAACAATGAAACTAACAGATAACAAAATTTTAATCACCGGCGGGGGTAGCGGTATTGGTCTTGGACTTACGGAAAGATTTGTAAAAGATGGCAACACGGTCATCGTTTGTGGCAGAAGGGAAACAGCGCTGCAGGAGGTTGCAGATAGATTTCCTTCTGTTATCACTCAGGTGTGCGACCTGGCCATTGAAGCGGACCGCATTAATTTGTTCAATTGGGTGGCGGCAAACCATCCCGACCTGAATGTGCTTGTTAATAACGCCGGCATTCAAAACTGGATGAACATTACCAATGATGATTTTTATGACAGGGCCCAAAGCGAAATTGAAATAAATATTACGGCGCCCATTCACCTCACCAAATTATTTTTGAAACTGAAGTCGCTGAATACTATTATGAATGTATCATCAGGACTGGCTTTTATCCCTTTATCAAAAGTGCCCGTTTATTGCGCCACTAAGGCGTTCATACGCTCGTTTACGATGTCCCTCCGGCATCAGTTACAATCAGCAAACGTTGAAGTAATAGAGATCATTCCACCGGCGTTGAATACCGATCTGGGTGGAAAAGGCATTCACAATGAATTTCCTCCTGTAAGCGATTTTATTGAATCCATTTTTCAACAACTGAAGGAAGGAAAAACCGAATTGACCTTCGGTACCAGCGAAGCAAGGGCAAAAGACAACAACGATACCATTGCCGACTATTTTGCCAGAATGAATGGGTGAGTGGTGAATCGTGAATCGTGAATAGCTCGCTCATTTTGAGATTTACTATTAATTCTAAATTTCAAAACTCAGACGCCATTGACCATTCACCATTGACCATTGACTGTTTTACCCTATCCCTATTTTATTGGGGTTCATCTATTCAATTATGGATTTAAGGCCATCCGGTTATGGTTCTCTAATTAAAAGAGCTTACCTTATATTAAAATTAAATACCATGATTATTGTACACGACATTTTTGTTTGCAAACCCGGTAATGCCTCCAAACTGGCGAAACTGTTTAAAGAAGTGATGGGTGACGGCAAGGAGTTCGTTAATGTGATGACCGATATGACAGGGCAATTCAACCGGGTAATAATGGTAAGCCAGTACAACGATCTAACCGCTTATGAAAAAAGCTGGGATGACTTTCAAAAAGATGAAGAAAAGATGAAAAAAATGAAAGAGAAAATGGCCAATTACACGGAGATGTATTTGACCGGGTCGAGGGAGATTTATAAAGTGTGGTAAAAGCCCTGCACTACGTCAAGGCTTTTATCTATGCAACAAATTTACCACGGACTAATGCCTGTTTCAGGCGCATTGTCATCACTAAAAAACTGACCGGTGGGACCGTCGGCGCCAAACGTAGCTGCTTTTACTACACGGGCAGCGGCATCTGACACGGTTCCGGGACCGCTATGATTATTAAAATCGGTAGCGGTATAACCGGGATCAACCACATTTATTTTGAAGCGGGTATCGCGCAGGTTATAAGCCATTACAATCGTATAAGCATTCAGGGAAGCTTTAGACGCCACATACGAAGCCGGCTTCACCTGGTAATGTTTCCACGAAGGATCATTTTGCAGGGTAAGCGAACCCAGCCCGGAGGTAACGTTAACGATCCTTGGTTCCGGCGATTGTTTCAGCAGATCTATAAACGCTTGAGTCACTTCTATCACGCCAAAAAAATTGGTTTCAAACACCTGTCTGAAAACGTTGATGTCGGCATCAAAACCATGTTGTGGCGAACCACCACTTATGCCTGCATTATTGATCAGCACATCCAGCGATTTGATCTTTTGTCCCAACGTGGTACGGGCAGCTTGTATAGACTCAATATTATCTACATCGATCTCTATAGGTTCTACCTGTTTTAATCCTTCCGACTGTAGCTGCTTCACAGCCTCCAGACCTTTTTGCCTGTCCCGGCAGCCCAGGTATACATAATATCCCTGCTGCAATAATTGCCTGGCAGTTTCAAAGCCAATGCTTTTGTTTGCTCCTGTAATCAGTACTGTTTTCATAATTTATTATTTAACAATACAAAACTACAGGGAGTCATTAGCCTGACTGTAACACATCCATCGGTGTTAATGGTACATTTTACGGATGCTGGCCCGGTATTCAGCCGGTGTGATGCCCGTTTCCCGTTTGAAGAAGCGGTTAAAGTAGGAGGCATCGGTAAAACCGAGGTCGAAAGAAATTTCTTTTAAGGAGTTGTTGGTATGAAAAAGCAGGCGACGGGCTTCCATCACCAGCCGGTCATGAATATGTTTGATAGCCGGTTTGCCGCTTTGCGCTTTCACTACCTCACTAAAATGCCCCGCAGAAATATTAAGTTGTGTGGCATATTCGCTTACTTCATGCAACTCACGGAAATGCTCATTTATCTTTGCCTGGAATTTCTGTAACAACAATTTTTCTGCCGAAGTATCATTGCTCTTAAACTGCTCATTATACAAACGGCTTAAATAAGTAAGCAGCACCGTGAGATACGCGCCCAGCATCCGTTGCTGCCATTCACCGGGACGCCGGTACTCCGCATTGATCTTACTCATCATGTCTTCCACAAAATTTACATCAACCTCAGTAAGCAGCAGTTCATGGCCATTGTGCGGATTTTGAATAAGCGGTAAATTACTCAATGTTGGGTTTTCCAAAAAGGACAAAAAATCACTCGTAAAAGCAATCCCAGTGCTCCATAACTCTTTAAACTCCTCTTTTACTATGATGTTATGGGGGCTTGAAAAATAGATCCTGTTATCCTGAAGTATATAGGGTGTCATATCGATCCATTGACGGGTGCCGCCGGCCCGCCTGAGGAAAATAATCAGGTAATGGTTCTTTCGGTGTGGAATAAGCAGTTCTGACTGCTCGGGCAGGCTGCCTTCAAAATTATACATTTTAAAATGCCTGTTACCGGTTAACCCCTCCGGCTCTATAAAATATACGGGCACCTGCTGGTTGGAACTGATTGACATTCCTCAAAATTAGCATTTTTGTTTATTCAATATCGCCACAGCCCTTGCCGGTGCGGCATCCGCCTGTTCTATTTTTAAAGGCAGGCATACCAGCTGGAATATTTCACCGGTGAGCAGATCAAGATTCGTGAGGTTTTCTATAATGATCAGTTCTTTTCCAAGCAAAATTTTATGATTGGGGTATTGCAGCGAATCGATCTTATCGGGCGAAATGGCATCGAAACCTACACCCTTAATGGGTAACTGGGATAACCAGGTTGCCGCCGCTGTAGAAAGAACAGGGTAATCTGACAGGTACTGCGCCGTTTTCCATTTTTTCGACCACCCGGTGCAAAGCAACACGAAATCCACCTGTTCCAGGTCCCTGGCATGCGCCTGCAGAAGATCAATGGAAATCTCATTTTGATTCAATGCCCGGCAATCGACTATGAACGCTGTGCCAGTAAATGTATCCGGTGCAAACTGGTCGAGTGTTTTTCCACCCTCGATCATATGGTAGGGAGCGTCTATATGCGTTGCATGATGGGAATTCAACACCAGACTCATTTCAGCAAAGCCCTCGTGCTGCACCGTACTGAGTTGCTTTATTTGCGGTTGCGCAGTTCCGGGGTACACGGAGATATTGTTATTTATCGAATGCGAAAGATCGATAATTGTTGTTTGAGTTGATTGAATAGTCATTCATTATTTTAATTGTGCAAAGATATCACGAAACAACAGGATACCGAACCCCCAACTTCCATTGCCGCAGGGAAAAAATATGCAATGTATAAGCCAGCGGCACCAGCAGTCCGGGCAGATAAATAAATGGAAATGTGGTTATCAGGGAACTGTCGGGCCCGTTGTGAAAGGCACGGAGCGGGGTAGGAAGGGATAATGCGGAGACAGTAACTACATTCACCAGCAACACAAGACCGGCAATATTATACAACAGGGCTACAACTGGCGGCCAGGTCTTCTTTACGTAACAATAATAGCCTACCGGATAAGCGAACAAACCGGTGAGGATGTCGAAATTGCGGCCTTCAAAACTCATCTGCGTGGGCAGTGATCCATTGCGCACGAGTATCCATAACCCTATTTCAACCAAAATGCGGAATGACTGCAGCCAGATCAGCCATTGGGGTTGGACTTGCTGTAAAAACTGTTTGCCTGCACGGGAGCTGATAAAGAAAAGCACCACGGGTAAAGGCGTCAAAAGCGCAATAGTCAACCTGGGTGGTACCCGGGAGAAATCGCTAAAAAAGCCACGTACCGAGAATATACCGAGCAGCAGGAGCCAGGCGGTGAGCAAAACGGCTGTTGTGCGAAATGTGGATCTTGCCATAATTGAAACATTTGAGAACCTAAAGTTCCGTAGGATGTGCCGTTTGCCCCATAACCAAAATTGCTATTTTGTGCCGAGCCGGTATTGAGTAGGGTAGAGTCCCATCTTTTGGTAAAACAGCCGGCTGAATGACTGGCTATTATCAAAACCCAACAGTGCTGCCAGATCTGCTATTGACATCCCGGAATTAGTGAGTAAAGCCCTTGCTTTTTCAATGCGAAGCTGCTGAATATATTGATAGGGCGACAAGCCATAAGCCGAACGGAATAATCGTAAAAAATGATATTTGGACAAACAGGCTTCCGCGGCAAGCTGGTCAAGGTTTACTTCACCACAAAAACCCAAACGCAACACATCCATAGCGCGGGAAAGGCGTTTGTACAATTCAACCCGCGTAGCCTTACGAACAGGAGGCAGTTGGTTTACGATCCGGCCAATGTGCTGGTGTTGCAGTAAATGATAAGACAAGAGAGCAGTGAGCTGTTCTTCAAACCGGAGTTTGTTAA
>JAJKIL010000235.1 GCA_021154515.1 Niastella sp.
AGGTCGCTTTTGCCGGCCATGCTTTCATGGATGCCCTGGGCCAGGGTAATGGCGGCAGGCACGCCACTGCGTTGTTCTTCGCGGATGGCAATTTCTTTATAGGTATTTACGTAATCGACTACATCGCTGCTGCGCTGCGCCTGAACCTGAAGGCCCTTTACTGCAAAAAAAACTGTTACAACCAGTAAACGTTTCAACGGTATCCTGTTTTATTTTTTTCTAATCATTAATAGTCCATCCCGGATGGTTAGCAACACCTTGTCAACCCGAACATCCTGCAGCACATATTCATTAAATGCCTGAATGGCTTTTGCATTTTTGCCAGATACCGGTTGCTGGAGCACCTGACCGTGAAAAAGCACATTATCGGCAATGATAACGCCGCCAGGCCGCACCAATGGTAACACCAATTGATAATATTGGGTATAGCTTACCTTATCTGCGTCAATAAAAACCAGGTCCCAGGTTTCCTGTAACTCCGGGATTATGGTTAACGCGTTCCCAATATGCAAAATTATCTTCTCCGCGTCAATTGACCTATTGAAATTTGCCCGGGCTACAGAAGCGTCCTGATCCCGAAGCTCAATTGTATGTAATTTCCCATCTTTTAACAACCCTTTTGCAAGGCAAAGGGCGCTGTAACCGGTAAAAGTACCTATTTCCAGAATGCGCCGGGGCTGCAGCAGGCAACTGATCATTTCCAAAAATTTCCCCTGCACATGTCCACTTAACATATGGGCATGGGAGTGCATGGCCTGTGTAGTGGCGGCTATCTCCTGCAAAAGGCCTTCATCCGGGGAAGTAAATTGACTTGCGTAGGCGTCTGCAAGTGGATCGATTATGTTCAATGCTGTGAATTTGGGCAAAAGTAAGGGGAAGTTGACGTTAACGAGTTAACAAGTTAACTAGTTAACGAGTTGACAAGGTAGAAGTAGATCAGGTTAAAGAAAGTAGGATGTAGAAAGTGATGATAGAGTTGAAAATGGGTGGTTGGGGGGTATTGCTTAGCCCTCGGTCGGGAGAAAAAATCCATTCACCTTCAAAAAATGGTCTCCCGACCTCAGACTAAACACTCCAGCTATCGTAAATATTGTATGGGTAATTTATTACACTTTTCATGGATGGTTTGTGTATCGCACCATGTGACTGTCTTCGTTTATTGTACAGCGGTAATTGCAATGGTAGGTATAAAACGAGGTATTTTAGATTTTAGTTTATAAGTTGTTCATTTTTTTGAATGCATAAGTGTAACCATAGTATTAAAATTTATATGAAATATAAAACAATAAACAAAAATGCCACCCGATCAGGAGTGGCATTCGCTATATTTTAATGCATCTTACAGATGAACCGTTTCATCTAATAGTGTGTGCGGAGTGGCCTTTTTTGAAATACTCAGCAAGCCAAGATACGTAAGGAGCCCATTTATGATAAGCAACTCAATGCCCACCTGGTAACCAAAGAACAATTGTACCGAGAACTGCTTGATTAAATAACATACAATGGGCGCCGCCAAACAAATGAAGGTAATAGCAGTTGACTGGGGCAATGATCTTTTACTCAGGATACCAAATGCGAAAAGTCCCAACAGCGGCCCGTAAGTATACCCCGCCAGGTCAAGTATTTTATCGATGATACTACGGCTTCCTATCCGGTAAAAGATCATAATACAAATAAGGAATATCACGGTAAATGAAAGGTGTACAGTTAGTCTTAATTTCTTTTGTTGCTTTTCGGTAAGGTCGGTGCGACGTTTCAGGCCCAGTATATCTATACAAAAAGAAGAGGTCAGTGCAGTAAGCGCGCCATCAGCGCTGGGGAATAAAGCGCTGATCAAAGCAATAATAAAGATGATAGAGATAGCCTGCGGCATCATATGCAATGCCATTGTAGGAAACAGTTTATCGCCTATGATATTTTTGTTCTCAGCTATAAATTGCATTTGGGTGCCGGCCTGGCTATAATGTGCGCCATGGTCCAGCGCATACAGGTATAACAAACCACCCAGCAACAGGAACAAAAAGTTTACCCCTGCACTCACCAGGTTAAAAGTGATCATATTCTTCTGTGAATCCTTCAGGGTTTTTACACTAATGTTCTTTTGCATCATTTCCTGGTCAAGCCCAAACATGGAGATGGTGATGAAAGCCCCGCCAATGATCTGCTTTAAAAAGAACCCACCACTTCGTGGATCTGTATTAAAAATGGTAGTGTATCCTTTTTCAGTAAGCGTTTGCATGGCTTCCCCTACTGAAATATGCATGTTATTTAAAATATACACCACTGTTGCCACCAGTCCTACCAGCATCAGAGTTGTTTGTAAGGTATCGGTATAAACAATGGTTTTTACTCCGCCTTCAAACGTATACAGCAAGATCATCAATAGAATAATAAGCGCAGTAACAACAAAGGGAACACCAAAGCTTTTTAAAATAAACTCCTGCAGTACATATATCACCAGGAACAACCGGGCCGTGGCGCCAACGGTGCGGGAAATAATAAAGAACAGGGCGCCCGTTTTATAGGCAATGGTACCGAACCGCTTTTGTAGGTAATTATAAATGGAAGTAAGGTTCATTTTATAATACAGCGGCAACAGCACAAAGGCCACCACCAGGTAACCAAAGAAATAACCGATCACTACCTGGAAATAAGCAAAACCTTTATGCACATCACCCGCAAAATCACCTACTGTACCGGGTACCGATACAAACGTAACACCGCTCAGTGAAGTACCCACCATACCAAATGCAACTAGCATCCAGTTTGAATTGCGGTTACCTATAAAAAACGAATCGTTGTTCGAATTCCGGGAAGTAACCCACGCAACAACCAGCAACAAAACAAAATAACCGATCACAAAAGAGAACAACAGGGGTGCAGACATAATGTAATGATGATTAAACGGTTCATTAAAGTCGGATAAGTTATTGCGCTAAAAGCCTGAATAGAAGATGGTTTGCGCCGCTGGGTGTTTTCATCTGATTAATTTCCCAATTAAATTCCGCTCATTGCTCCTTTCTCCCTGTTCAGACTTAGGGTCTGAAGGTAGCAAAAATGTGTTTTACTATTGCTGATAATCCATTTATCTTAGTGGTTGACAGGCATATTTTTAACAATCTATGCCGGTATTAAAAACAGCCAACATGAAGTTAGAATCGGTAGTAGTATTTTGCGGATCGAAGAACGGACAAAACCCCAATTATGTAAAGCACACGGCAGAACTCGGCAAGCTCATTGCCTTGTTAAACCTGCGTATGGTTTATGGGGGCGGTAAAGCCGGGTTAATGGGTGTAATTGCCGATTCAGTACTGGCCAATGGTGGTAAGGTAATGGGCGTTATTCCCAAAATTCTTACAGAATGGGAAAGCCAGCATACAGGGTTAACGGAATTATTTGTAGTGCCTGATATGCATACCCGAAAAAAGATGATGTATGAAATGGGCGATGCCGCCATCGTATTACCCGGCGGTTTTGGCACCCTTGACGAACTATTTGAAATGCTTACCTGGAATCAACTCCGCATCCACGACAAGAAAATATACATCCTGAACACCGATGGTTTTTATAATCACCTGCGGTTGCACTTACAACAATTGAAAAAAGAAGGCTTCCTGTATGAATTACCGGAAGAGCGGATCATCTTCTGTGATACTCCCGTAGAGATCTTTAATAAAATTGGTTAACTGGTGGGTGCGCCTACCAGCCTTTTTAAAATCCTATATTATAACCAAAATTAAAGAAGGCCCGGTTGCCATATGGGCTGCGCTCATTCTGTAACAGGTCGTAATTGGCCGTTACAATAAAATATCCCCTGCCGGCAGGGATCGCTGCACCTAATCCGCCTAATAAAGACGGAACGATCTTGTTAGGCAATTTTGCATCAGGCTCACCATTATAAAAATGATATTTCAACCAGGTATAGTTGGCTTCGGGTTGTACCTGTACGAAAATATATTCAATCGGGTAAAAGCGGCCGAAGACATTCAAACCCGTTACTCCATATTGTTCTTTATAGTTTTGATTGATATTGCCAAAATCATATTTATAGCTGGATAAAATAAAGTTTACGCCAGCTCCCGCAGCCAGGTAGCGGTTAAACCGGTAGCCAATTTGTGGCGATACATTTACCAGGGTTGAATAATTACCAAAGGCCAAACCAAAATTACCGCCAAAGAACAGTTTGCTTTTATCAAAACCTCTACCTTTAGTTCCCTCCTCCTCCCCATCCTGTGCCACAGCAACCACACTTCAAAGCGCAACCAAACAGCCAGCCAATAAATATTTCTTCATAGCCATTAATTTGCTGCAAATTAGTGAATGGGGAAATTCGCCAACAAGTTACTTCTGTTAAGATGTTGGTAATAGCGTAAAACACCATGTATATCAATCAATAAGATAAACCTTGGAATCATGTGGATAAATACTGCCAATTCACCCGTTTTTAGATAATTATCACTTATCGAACACATTATACCTGAATAATTATATTTATAGCTCACGTACCCACTCCGGGGTATTTGATTTATTGGGTTTTGTTATTACTTTTATTGTGTCCATCCATTGAAAGCCATAAGGATTAACCGTTTGTAGCTTATCAACACCACAAATCCTTGGAAATACTCCCCAAAACCTGATTAACTCCTAGCATGTGTTAATCTAACAATCCTGTAAAGCCGTTTTGTACCAATTGAACTTGATCCCTGGCAGCCATATGCCCTGGAATGTTATTTTCAATACCTGTGCGAACCGTACGTATCCATATGTCCTTGAGAAAACAAACTATTGTTTTCAGCAATTAACGTACGAGAATGAGAAGATGTATTCTGGCTATTGATGATAGCAAAGCAATAAGGTTCTTATTGCACACGGTACTTGGAAAAGATTACCAGGTAATTACCGCCCCCGATGCCTGTTCGGCCATGTTCTGGTTAGCGAAAAAGAATTTGCCCGATCTGATTATCGCCGACCCGCAATTGCCCGATGTGCAGGACTGGGAACTGATCGCCGAATTTTCGTCGAGCGCTCTTTACCGCGATATACCCCTGATTGTTTTGTCATCACTGGATAAAGATGTCACGGCGGCTAAATGCCTTAAATATGGTATAGCCGATCATTATACGAAACCCTTTAACCCGCTTGATTTAAGTGAAACAGTTCAAAAGCTCATGAGCAGGGTGGCTTCAAAATTGAATGAGAACGAAGTGAACTAAGCCGGCATTTTAACCGGGATTGAAAAACAAAAACTGATGGTATGGAACTAACGCTACCTACTAAAAAAATAATTAATACATACAAGCGCTATAGCTTGCCTGTAGAAAAAGAACCGACTGATATAAAAAAGTTGCAGTTCTTTTATATCGGTACGCAAACCCGTTATACCGAAAAGCTGCAGGAGTACTTCGAATTCGGTTATACTACAACCAGCGCTGCTAATGCTATTTATACTTTAAAGCGGCTGATGAAGAAAGCTGATGAGGTTACCATCCCTTCTATGGTGATTGCCGACGGAACGCTGGGAACGGAACACCTGGTAGAGCTGCATAAATTCATTTACAGCCATAAAATAATGGCCGATGTGCCTTTTATTGTTGAAGCAACAGGATTGGCGCCAGAGGAGTTAAACCGCTTTAAACGGTATGAGTTTATCGATGAGCTGTTATTCCTGAATGAATTTACCGCCCCAGCCCTGGTGCGCAAGCTGAGCTTTCTGCAAAGAATGAAACAGAAGCGGGTACAACAACCCGAAACCTGTAAGGTGGAAACTTCCTTCCGTCCGTATGCTAATGTAAAGGCTGTGGTGAAAAGAGGTCTGGATCTGTTGATCGCGGCTGTATTCCTGGCGGTATTAGGGCCTTTAATGCTGCTGATCGCCCTGGCGGTAAAACTCGATACGGGTGGACCGGTTCTTTATACAACGTTAAGGACAGGCCGCGGTTATCGCATATTCAATTTGTATAAGTTCAATACTATCATACAGGATGCTGCGAAGAAGAAAAGCGGCATTACGATCAGCCGGGTAGGTATGTTCCTGCGCAAGACCAGCCTCGATGAACTGCCCCAGCTGCTAAATGTATGCCTGGGAGATCTGTCGCTGGTTGGCCATCGGGCATTGCCGTTATACGAAGCAGAAAGACTTACCACTAATATCAACGCCCATCATTTTTTAGCTCCGGCTGGTCTTACCGGCTGGCAGGTACAGAAAAATGACCAGATGGTTATGCCGGTTGAAGCGCCTTTGGCGCCTGCAACAGACAAATCTGATCTGTTGTACGATATCTGGTTAATGGCCAACAAGCCTGCAGCTGCCATTCAAAAGACGAACGCCTGATTTACCTATGCACGATTTAATAAGCCCAATCCCCTGCCAACTGGTGGGGGATTTTCTTTGGGGGGCAAAGGGCAGAGGGCAAAGGGCAAAGATGGCTCGCGGGATGTAACATTTCCCACTATTTTCATTTCTCACTCCTTTCATCTCTCGCCTCTTTATCAACGCTATCGACTCTTTCAACGCTATCAACTTCCAACTTTATTACCCGTAACCCTCTTCTACCTCGTTAACCAGTTAACTTGTTAACTCGTCAACTGATCAACTCATCAACTGCTCAACCCATCTCCCTTAAAAAAAATCCCCCGGTAAAACCGGGGGAAGTATAGTTGATTTCAGCTGAAAGTTTCTATTCTTTATCCTACAGTGGAAGCACCTTCTACCAGCACGGTAACTTTATTATTTACCACCTCAACAAAACCACTTTGGATATCATAA
>JAJKIL010000236.1 GCA_021154515.1 Niastella sp.
GGGTTTCCTATTGCCTGGTTGCTTTCTCTGTAGAGTCCCCTTGTTTATTCATTCTTCTAAAAGGGGTCATCCGGTTTACGATCTCTTTAATAACCGTATCAAACTTTTGTAATTGATCGGGGCGGCAAATGGCCCTTACGTTCTGGAAGTGACGGAAAGTAGCGAGGTCGAGCCTTTTTTGCAGAGCGGCAATTTCATTGCTGCGGGTTATCAATGCAGAGTCTGTTACATTAGATTGGTTCAACAGATCGAAAAATCTTTTCTTGGCGTCGCGCATGCTGTCTACTACCGGCCGTTGCGTATCGATCATGGAATCACGCAATTTCCAGTAAGCTGCTTCCTGGGTAGCGTCGAATTTCATTTGATCGAACATGAACTGACCCATTCTTTTTTCCCGGTTGCCGGGGTCGTGCCCAGGTCCACCTTCATGGTTGGGTTTTTTAAACCAGTAAATAGAAAGGGTGGCAATATTGGTCAATAATAAGATCGCTACAAGTACCAAAAGCCATCTTTGACGGGGGGGCTTCATCATGGTTCCGGTGAATTTTCATTATATACAGGGTACACACCACCTGCGGGGTATTCAGCAGCTACTACCTGACCTGATTCAGTATTTATATTTGAGGAAGCCGTGTTCTGCTTCCACATTTTTAACACGGTAGTAGCATTTGCTATGAGAATGATCGCTGCAATCGTTAAGGCCAGCACAGGCCTGGTAAGCCAGCGGCCGATAGGACCACCCTGGTCAAACTCTCGCTCCATCCTCCCCTGCAGGCGGGTATACAGGAAATCGGGCGCTTTGGCCCGCTGCATCCCATCCAGGCTATTTAGCACCGTATCTATCCGGGAGTCGTTATTTGAATCGATTGACATAAATGTAATTTACGATGTAAACTTATACATTTGACGCTAATAAATCCTAAAACCTTCGAACCGCTTACTTGTCTTGTGGATTACTCTGTTGATAATATTTCTCCAACAGTCTGCGCAAATTCTGTCTGGCCCTGAATAACAGCGACTCTACTGCCGATACCGACAATTGCATCACGTCGGCGATCTCCTGGTAACTCAGCTCCTCGGTTTTATGCAGAGTAAATGCTACTTTCTGATTTTCAGGTAGTTGCTCAATCATCCGGAACAACAGGGCCGCCTGTTCCTTTCGGTCTAAAGTCACCCCTGGGTGCTGAAAATCAACCGGTTCATGAACCAGCTCATCATTAGGGCCAAAAAGACTGGTAATAAAGGCAAAACGCTTTTTACGTTTGCGGCTGCGGATGTGATCCAAAGCCTTGGTGGTGGTAATGCGGTAGATCCAGGTAGATAACCGGGCATCTCCCTTGAATTGATCTATGGAGCGATACACCTGAATAAATACTTCCTGGGCAACATCTTCGGCATCTTCACTATTTTGCACAATACCCAGCGCCGTGTTATATACCAGGTCCTGATAGTTTGCTACCAATAATTTGAATGCCCCTTCATCTCCTGCCCGGAGTTGTTGTATCAGATCCAGTTCGTTCAAAAAGACGGCCGTTTAAATTTGAAGCTACAACTTACGAAATCCTTCGATATGATACGGGAAATCGGGATAGACAGGCCAAAAGTGTAGATCATCAGGCATTTTTGCAACCTGAATTTGGGGAGTCCGGTTTTCAAGTCACCTTTTATTTTGTAACGTTCTGTAATAATTTTATTTTTGCAGCAAGTTCTTAAAACAATTGCCCGATAGTATAATGGTAGTACCGCAGATTCTGGTTCTGCTTGTCTTGGTTCGAATCCAGGTCGGGTAACAAAGGCCCTCCGATGCAATCGGAGGGCTTTTTTATTTGGTAGCGTCCCGAACTCGTTCGGGAAAGCGAACAAATAAAAAAGCCCTGCCCCGCATAGCGGGGCAGAGGGCCTTTGGGTAATACAAAGCGTCACTGGATCGGCGTAGCCAATCCACGGCTAACAAAGCGGTTCTGGATCGCCGAAGGCAATCCAGGTTTCATCTCATGAGCTCCCAACTAACAAACTAACAAACTCAATAACTACGAACTATAAACTTAGAACCCAGAACCAACAACTTTCAACTAAAAACTACTGATCCCACCAAACCCTGTCCGTCAACTTAGCCGTTTGTATCGACTGCGGATTCGAAGTAAGCTCCACCTGCGGGTATAACAACCGGCGGGGGATATCCGAGAGGGCATTCGGCACTTTGGTCAACAGGGGAAATCCCGTCCGGCGCCAGTCGTTAAAGTTTTCTATCGATAAAAAATTGGCGATCTTCTTTTCCTCCATGATCCGTTGCAGGGCATTAGTGGCCGTTAAAGCGCCGCGATCGGCGAGATAGGTATTTATATCGCCAGCAGCAATACCCAATTTTGTCATATGTGATTTGATGGCATCCTGGTAAATGGGTTCCGCCGCGGCAAAACCCGATCTTATTAAAGTAGCCTCCGCTTTCAGAAAGAGCGCTTCTGAATAATTAAGCACATACACCGGCGAGCTGGCCGCCCCAACAGCCACGCCGGGCAGCGAGTAAACATTCAGGCTGCCGCTGATGTTTATTGACCCAATAGGCCGGCCATTGTATAACCCTGTTGATTTGGCTTTCGCAATCAGTTTGGGCAGGCGCGGATCATTTCGCGTAACCAGCGTATCCACACAGGCAGATGACAATACGATGGTTGATACGGAAAGAAAATTAAGGTACCAGGGATTTTCAAAACCGGCGCTGCCGGGATAAGTCATCTTCATATCATCGTCATTGTTCTGCATTCCATTTTGTAAGGCGGCCAATGCCAGGGTGGCCTGGCCCGCTGCCGTGTAACCAGGCGCTTTGGTCAGGTGCATGTAATACCGCGCCTTTAAAGTATAAGCCAGCCGCTTCCATTGGTCCATATCACCGCCATAGTAATAATCATCATCGCCAGGTGTTAACGTGGCGTTCTTATTGATGTCGGCAATACCATCATCGAGCAGTTGCTGAATAGATTTATAAATGCTTTCCTGTGAATCGTACACAGGTTTCAGTTTTGTGTTGCCGTTAAACGCTTCAGAATAGGGAATATCGCCCCAGTAATCGGTAGCGATGCCCAGGCAAAAGGCGCTCAGGATATTGGCAATGCCCGAATAATTATAGTTCTCATTCGTAATAGCTTTGTCGTGCAGGGCCTTCAGGTTGTTGAGACCTACTACATAAATGCTTTTCCAGGAATCATCGAGGTTAATGTTGAACAACTGGTAAGTGCCCTCGTTGGGTACAGGTTGATTCAACGCAATGTTTTGCATATAATGGTTCGCCAGGATGGCCGCGAAACCAGTGGAGTTGTAATAAGCGCCACCGGTAAGTACCGTTGATAAATTCAATTCAACCGGCGCCAGTATCAGGGCTTCCTGCACGGTAGTGGGGTTATTGGGGTCTTTGTTTACATCAATATACTTTTTGCATCCGGAGGTAAGGCAAAGGGCGAGCAGCAGAATATATGTTGTTGTGCGCATAATGATCTTGTTAAAAAGTTTATAATCCGATCTTCAGACTGATATTCACCGACCGGGCGGTTGGCGTTGAAAAAGAATAGAGGCCCAGCGATCCGTTGGATGACCCAAATGAATTGGTTTCCGGATCGCCGCCGGTAAAATGCGGACTGTGGATCCACAGGTTTCTGCCCGTAAGTGTTAACGACGCTGATTTGAGTGGTGTTTTTTGAATCAGTTTGCCTGGCAGCACATAGCCAATGCTAACGTTACGCAGCTTTATATAGGTAGCATCCTGTATCACCGATTCCACAATGCCAGATACCTGTCGCCAGTAATCCTGTCCTTTTACTGCTACGGTGTTGGCTTTGCCATCTACGGTGCTTATGCCGGCCACAGTGCGCATGCCACGATCTTCCGTTACTTTAGGCGTGCCGTAGAAATAACCATAGCCATCCACGTTATTTTCTGTAACGCCGCCTTTCTTCATATCAAAAAAGAAACTGAGACTGAAGGGACCATAACTCAGGTTATTGGTCAGCCCGGCCAGCCAGTCGGGTGAAATATTACCCAGAATGCCTTGTTGAGGATCAGCAAAGGGAAGACCGCTGGCGTTGATCAACAGTTGACCGGTCCTGGGATCGCGGGCAAATCGGGTACCGAATTTAACTCCATAAGGCTGGCCAACTATGGCATTGGTAAAGCCAACGTTTACCTGGGTAAGGTCATCATGCAGGGCCAGTACTTTATTATCAAGTTTGGTAAAGCTGAAGATAAGGTCCCAGTTGAATTTACCCGCCCGCACCGGGTTTGCGTTCAGCAATATTTCAATACCCTTTGTTTGTAAGCGGGCGGTATTGATAGTGGTTTGGTTATACCCGGTAGCCGGAGAAATGGTAACCGGGATCAACCCATCCTGTACCTTTTTATTGAACCACGATACTTCGGCGCCAATGCGATTGTTCAATGCTTTTATTTCAATGCCAGTCTCAAATTCACGCACCAGTTCGTTTTTCAAAAAAGGATTGCCAAGCACATCCTTCAACAGAAAACCATTTTGTTCCTGAAAAGGGAAGGAGATACCCGCGATCGTATTATTATTGGCGCTGCTTATATTGAGGTAAGGCGTGGTCAGGGAATAGGCGTCCACATTGTCGTTGCCAACGCTGGCATAGGATACGCGTACTTTACCAAAGTTGATAACAGAAGAAAGTTTGGGTCCTAGTAATTCTGAAAAAACAAATCCGGCCGCCGCCGACCCATATGGATAGAAGGCGTTGCTTTTGGCCAGTACCGAACTGCCATCATACCTGCCTGTTAGCGCCAGGTTCAGGAGGTGGTTATAGTCGAAGTTGGCCTGCGAATAAAAACCTGTCTTGCGAACAAGGTAATGTTTCTCACTATAGGTTTGGGTAGAAGCGTTGGCCACATTATCATAACCGCCGGTAACAGATAACCCAACACCCCGGCCTTCTACATTTTGCGTATAGGTAGATAGCACGTTGTTACCAAGCAACAACTGCACATTGAATTTATTGAACTGTTTATGCGCATCAATAATCAGATCATTATTATACTGACGGAACGTATTGGTGCGGTCAACAATTAAGCCATTGGGATTGCCTGCAGAACCCCGCGCTTCAAAATATTTTACCTGTTCGGCGTACAGATCGGCGCCCATTCTTTCCGTAATATTCAACCAGTCGGTGACCGTATAGTTTAATGTGATCGCGGGCAAAAAGCGGTTCACCGTACCATGAGTATAAATGTTATCAAGCACCCAATATGGATTGTTACGTCCGAACCGGTAAACGCGTTGCGTACCATCTGCATTCACGGTAGGAAATGGGTTCCACGAAATTGGCGCCGCATAAATTGTCCAGATGGGGCTCTCGAGATTGTAACCCTCAGGTACGCGATTGGTGCGGTTGTTTGCATAATTGAATTGAAACGTACC
>JAJKIL010000237.1 GCA_021154515.1 Niastella sp.
ATTGTAGCTGCCCATACTATATTGATAATACTGATCAACATCGGTAGCGATCACATCGTTTTTGCGGTAAGACCCATCAGGATTTTGTACTACACCGTTACCAACTATACCATTGTACCTGCCCGGTAGCGTGCTTTTCAATTTGCCTTGTTCAACCATTTTGTAATGGGTAAGCGAGTAGGCCACAGCACCCACTTGTGCATCGAACAGCAGGTTTAAACTGAAGTTCTTATAGCGAAAATTATTACCCAGGCTGAATTTGTATTTAGGCGTTGTGTTGCCAAGGCGAATGATATTACTGGTGATCTTTGGGAACCCGGTAGTAGGATCAAAGATCACTTGTCCATCAGGACTGCGCTGATAACCCAGGCCCCACAGATCGCCCATACTGCCACCCACGTTGGCCACTATTTGACCACTGGCTATGGCGCCGGCCCGTAACAACACGGTAGTATCCGGCATAGACAGGATCCTGTTTTTGTTTCGGGCAAAAGTTCCATAAAGGCTCCAGCTAAAACCACTTTTGGTTACAATAGGTTTGGCATTCAACTGTATTTCTATACCATTGTTCCTTACTTTTCCTGCATTGATAATGGAAGCCAGGTAACCTGAAGAGGCATCCACCGTTCTTGTGAGGATCTGGTGTCTGGTATTTCCAAAATACACAGCCACGTCTAACCCTAACCGGCCGTTGAAGAACTGCAATTCTGTACCCAACTCGTAGGTGGTAGTAATCAGTGGTTTTAAATTGGGATTGGGCAGGTACTTAGGAGTTGTCAGCGAGCTATCAGGATAAATACCCCCATTGACTGCCACGGGGTAGGTATAGGCAGTCAGGTAAGGAGTGGTACCACCACTACCAACCGCGGCAACAGAACCTCTCAGCTTGGCATAGTTGATGAACGCTGGCAGCTTTACTACATCCGACAGAATGAAACTGGTGTTAATGGAAGGATAGAAAAACCCTACATTATCCGTTCTGATAGGAGTGGCCAAAACGCTGTTCCAGTCCTGGCGGCCGGTAATTTCTGCAAACAGATAATTCTTATAGCTAAGATTTATAACGCCGTAAATACTGTTGATCTGGTAACGGCTTGTATCAGGGAAATAAGTCAATCCATACAAATTGTTGTCCAGGTTATAGATCTGGGGATACGGGGAACTGCCCTTAAGGGAGTCTGCAAATTCCGGATATTTTAACCCGTCAGCCCTTATATCCGTTTTGTGATACTCATTTCTCAACTGGCTGGCGCCAAGGGTTACACCAACTCTAACGTCATGGTTTAGTTCTTTAACATATTTGGCCATCACGTCGTAACTCTTTTCGTAGCTGATAATGTTCTGTTTTCTTATAGAACCTTTAGGTAAACGGGAACCCGCATCGTAAGGCCGGTCCTGCTCACGTTTATCATTCATCCAGTCAAGGTTGCCACGCACAAAAAGACTCAGGTCTTTGGTAAGCTGGTAGTTTAATGAAATATTACCGGTTACGTTGTTTCTTCTTGTTTTGTTCAAAAACTCATTGGTGATCGCAAATGGATTTTCGGGATAAGTGGAGAATGGATACTGAATGGTTTTGTACATGCTGGTGTCGGAGTAATTACTACCTTCTGCACCGCGCCAATAGTTTCGCAGCCAGTTATAATCAGCGTTGGGCTGCCAGAAAATATACCAGTACATCAGAGACTGATTTCCATATCCTGCGGCAGGCAGGTTATCGCTGCCCCGCCAACCGTAGTTTACTTTGGTAGATAATTTTAATTTTTTGGTAATGTCTGAAGTGGTGGTCAATCCCAGGTTTCTACGGGTGAACCCAGTATTGGGAACGATCCATTTGTCGTTTTCTGTACTACCGGTCAACCGAATGCCGGTACTACCCAGCTTCCCATCCACGCTGAGGGTATGTCTCAGGTCCTGTCCCTTTTCCCAAAAATCGTTGATATTGTCATAAGCTTTCCAGGGAGTGCGTTCTACACCTTGTCCCTGACGCACCGGGTCATACTGAAAGAATGATTGTCCATCGAACCTGGGCCCATACGCAGAGCTGGTACCGCTGGTGCTGGCGCCATCCTCAGAGGCGCCGTAAGAGTAATATTGGGCGCCGCCTGTACCCTGGCCATATTCATACTGCTGGTCAGGGAACCTGTTCGCTTCTTCCATGGCTCCATTAACTGTGTAACGAACATTAAAGTGGCCGCTCTTTTTCTGGGCTGCAGCTTTGGTGGTGATAATAATAGCACCGTTTGCCGCCCGCAAACCATACAAGGCAGAAGCGGCAGGCCCTTTAAGTACCGATACACTTTCTATATCCTGTGGGTTCAGATCATTTAATGTGCTGCCATAATCAGCCGGCAGGTTGTCGGAGTTAGTTTGATACACCTCGTCGCCTTTAGCGGAAGAGCGTTTACCACTACTGTTGTTGATCACCACACCATCCACTACTATAAGCGCTTCATTATCGCCGGTAAGGTTGTTCTCGCCCCGTAGAATGATCTTGCTCGAAGCGGCAGGCCCCGAACCGGAACGGATCAGGTTCAAACCGGCTACTTTACCGGAGAGCGCATCCGTCCAGTTTAAACTGGCCGCCTGCGTAAGCTGGGTGCTATCTACTTTTGTAAGCGCATAACCCAGCGACCTTTCAGATTTTTTAATACCTAATGCAGTTACCACCACATTCTGCATTTGCTGATCGTCTTTCTGCAGCACAATACTTAATGATTGTTGCGCTTCGGCAGTGAATTTCTTTTTCACCGGCTGGTAGCCAACGGCGGAGATCTCAACGTATCCCTCTGATATAGTTGGCAGGGTTTTAGTAAACCGGCCATTGTCATCGGCAATGGCTACAACCTGCTTTTGTCCTTCCTGTTTAATAATTACGGTAGCACCAGGCAATGGAACGCCGCCTTCGGTGACAATACCTTTCAATACCATGGTGGGCGCTTTTTTTGGCGCATCACTTTTTTTGATCACCCAGCTGTTGCCCGCAGCAGTTGCCACAAAGCCGCCAGGCGCCAGTACCGCATTCAATAACTCACCCACAGTGCCTGCTTCATAAGAAGCGGCCGGCACTTTTACTGCGGACAGTTCATCATTCGCATAAGCCAGTTTTACATTAAATACCCGGCCAAAATCCTCTGCAATGGTGGCCAGGTTACCGGGGGCATGCCGGTAATGCAACTGCGCCGTTTGGGCATGCAGCTGCATAATACCTGTCATCAGCAACAGTACAAGCGCAGTAACTACTTTAGTTGGTTTAGAGTATTCCATATATTTCATATACATTATAAACAATACAATGCCTGTCTGCTTTTCAGCAGAAAAATAAACTGTTGATTGATAAGGAGGTTAGTGGATATTATAGCCAGTCAATGTGTTCAGCACAGTTAAATTATCCTGCAAAGAAATCGTCAGGTCCCAGGTAAGCGTTACCTTTTTGTTCTTGTTAATAGTGCCGTATGTTAGCTTAACCTGGTAATATGTTTCTATTCGGTTCAGTAATTCGATCAGTGTAATATTCTGTAAACGCATCTGCTGATGCAACCACCAGTCTGCCGCACCGGGATCGATAACCTGCACCAGGCCTGTATTTGCCTGTGAAGTAATTACCTGCTGGCCGGCTGTCACCAGTTGAATGCCGCCGGGATTGTTCAGCGCTACTTTACCTTCTTTAACGGTCAGTTGCAGATCAACCGAATCCAGTTTATGAATGGTAAAAGCGGTTCCTACAACAGTAACCAGTTGCCGGTTAACCCCAATGGTAAAGGGATGTTGTGCATCTTTGGCTACACTGAAAAAGGCAGTTCCCTTTGCCAGCACAGTGCTACGCTTTTTTAAAAAATTCGTATACACCTTCACCGATGAATTAGGCGCCAGCCAAATAACCGATCCATCTTCAAGCAGGATCTTTTTTGAATGGTCGGCGCTGGCCAGTTCCTGCCAGGCATTGGTGTTTATGGCTGAACCGTTACCGGGCATCCTGAAAAAGATCGCCACCAGTATGGCGGCTACAGCGCTTAGCCCGATAAAGAAAAATCTCTTTTTCTGCCGCCGGCGGTTGTCTATCCGGTCATTGATGCTGTTCAGCAATATTTGCTTTTTCTGCATGCCCATTTGACCGGGTGATTGCCATGCCTGTTGCCATTGCGCATCCTGATTACTGATATTCTTCTTATTTTGCCTTGATCTACGGGGCATGCAAAAACTAGCTTTTGTTAATAGACGGTTAATGAAGTAAACTGGTACTAGAGGAAATATAGAAAAAAGCGGGAGTTAACAATTTGGTCATTTTGAATCGTGATTCCTAAAAAAACATTTGCACCTGGCGCAACATCTTTACGATCCGTTGTCCGGCAGTGTGCAATTGGTTCTTTACGGTTTGTTCACTCAGCTGCAATTCTGAAGCGATCTCTTTAACCGAAAGCTGCTCTTCATTTTTCATGGCATAGATGCGGCGCATTTGACCGGGCAGCTTATTGGTGGCGCTTCTCCAGATGCTGTAAGCCTGTTTGTACTGGTATTGTTCATCAGGTTGTGGCCGTTCTTCAGTGTGTTCGGGCATTTCGGCCGTTAAGGTGTACCTTTTTCTTTTAGATGCCCGTTGGTGGTCGCAGATACAGTGTTGAACGATGGTATATAAATAATTGCGGAAAGAGGTATGAATAACGATGCTCTGACGTTTATTCCACAGTCGTATAAATACTTCCTGCAGTACGTCATCAGCTTCTTCCGAACCATTCAGGCGCATTTTTACATACGTGTGAATGGGCTCGGCAAAGCGGTTAAATAACTCATCAAAAGCAATACGGTCCCCTTTTCTCAATTGCAGTAACAACGCTCCGTCGTCGGGAACAATTGGTTGAAAATTCATATGGCGCAAACTTAGCATCCAAATATAAGCTCATAAAGGAAGTTGTTTTACCAAATGTTTAAGTTTTTTTAAGCTGCATTACTTTCAAAAGGTTGCGCAAACGTTTGCATGGTTATTTTTTGTATTGTATAACCCGCAAAAAGCAGCAAAACGAAAGAAATGATGCCCCTTCGAAACAAAAAGAGACCGCCCTCGTTTACATTCGAAGGCAGTCCCGTTAGTTTTTTCAAAAAGAAAGCAACTATCGTTTTATCATTTTAAAGGCTTCGGTAGAATTGCCTTTATCTACTTTTATAATGTACACCCCTTTGGGCAATGATTGCAGGTCGTTGAAATATTGCACATTGTTTCCGGCACTGACAAAAATAGTTTTCCGCCAAACCAGCTTACCGTCGCTGTTCAACAGCCGCAGACTGGCCGTTTCATTGGTAGTGCTTTGAATGCTTATCACTACATGGTCAGTAAAAGGATTAGGAGTAGCTGATATTTGTATGCCTGAACCGTTGGTACGAATCAAAAGAATGCCACTGTAAGCATATTTTCCATCCAGGTCAACCATTTTCAGCCGGTAATAATTCACCCCTTCAACAGGGAAAGCATCTTCATACGAATATGACTGGGAGAATGCGGTTGAAGCAACCGTTGAAACCTGTCCCAATGGCGAAAAATGAATGCCATCGGTGCCATGCTCCACTACAAAATGAGAAAAGTTCAGGGCATTTTCCGCCTGCCAGTTCAAATATGTTTTGTTGTTCTTATATACACCACTCCATTGGGTAAGCGTGATCGGCAGGGCGCCACAGGGAGAAGCCGGGTTCGACAGGTTTATGAAACCGAGGGTACCGGTAATTGTCTTAACAACACCAATTGCTCCGGGTGAAGAACCATAAGGCTGATCCACCGGATCGGTTTTGGTAGCTTTATGGGTAAGCCCGTTTGCGCCACCGGTTACGGTAATTGTACCGCCCAGCGCGTTGTTTAAAACATATCCGCCGCCGCCACCACCACCGGGGCCATGCGCCCAATAAGTTTCCATATTGCCACCTTTACCGCCCGTAGCACTGGCTCTGATGGTGTTGCTTCCTGCTGCTGTACTGGTATTGGTAAGTACTATAATTGAACCACCGGCGCCGCCGCCACCGGCTGCATCTGTTACAGTTGAGAATGTTGACGTAATATCATTTGCCGCCGCACCGTTGGCCGATATGATGCCGTTACCACTGAATGTTTTGGCGCGGATGATAATGATCCCACCGCCAACGCCGCCGCTACTTAAATAATCTTGTGTTCCGGCCGTAGCATTATTACTGGTTCCGGCGCCACCGCCGCCCCCCATAACAAAACGGGCTTCCGAAGCCTGCGTATAAGCTGCCCCACCATGACCACCGGTAGGATAGGTGCTTGCACTGGCTGTACCACCGTCCCAGCCGCTACCGCCCTGGCCACCTGAGCCGCCATTACCGCCGCCACCGCCACCGGGGTTATATTGATTTCTACTGGGATCACTATCGGTAC
>JAJKIL010000238.1 GCA_021154515.1 Niastella sp.
GATGTATACTGCTTAATACCGTTAACGGCGGATAAGTTTTTATATGCATACAAATTACTTTTAAAGTGAATGATTACCCACGCTGCTCTGTATAATAACGAATGACACCGGATCGATTGGACACATTCTAAGTAAAGCTGGAAAATATATGTATGAGACTGGAACTATGAGGTACGAAGTAAGAAGCAGGAGGTAAGAAATTTCGGGTTCTTCCTACTTCTTCCTTCTTACTTCGGCCGCTAAGCCAGCGCTTCCTTCCCCCATGCCAGCCATTCTTCTTTGCTGGGGCCATACACACCCGGCACTTTTAACCCGGCCATGCGCATCAGCACCGTCATCTGGCCACGGTGGTGAGCCTGATGGGTTATCAACACCCACAGCGAAAACCCGTTTTTCCAGGACGCGCCATACATGTTTTGTTCTTCTTCCAGAGTTTCATCGGTCCAGTAGCTGATGATAGCGGCTACCAGTTGGTCAGCGAATTTTTTATAATGTGTTACCAGCTCCTCAACAGTATCATAGGTAACGTATTCTTCCCTGATTGGTAAATTCAGGTTGTGCGGCATTTCAGTGACTGTTTCAACAATATGATTGGCCAGCCGTCCCAGGGTGCGCCCGCCGGGAATGACAACCTGCAACGATTCATCGGTAAGGTTGCGGAAGATCTTCAAGGTTGCTTCGGTTTCTTCTTTCCAGCGGTCGAGAAAGTCGTGAATAGTGCGTATCATTTGAATAATATTTAGTGTGTGAAGGTTAGAAAACCAAAATAACACCCACACTGTGACAACAGTATGTCAGTAGGACCTAAGAAAGTTGGAAATTTTTTTGAGACTTGACAAGAATGGATGCCTTATTGCTCTACCGGGAGGTAGTGCAGGCGGATCTCTTCCGTGAGGTCTTTCATCACATTATGCAATGCTTCGGGCGATTCAATAGACACATGATGCGTGTACATCAGCAGCCAGCGACCAAAATAGTCCAGCGATGAGGTGACATAATACATAAGCACGTGATCGTCTTTCACTTCTTCCCGCACATAGCCATAGTAATATTTTTGATTGCCGATGTGGCGGGCGGCGCCGCGGGTGAACCGAACGCACACTTCCTGCAGTTCGGAATGGTTGATCATCGTTTGCATGTATTCCCGCAAAGAAGGATGCGATTCGGGTTCAAATGTATTATCGAGAATCTGCAATTGTTGTATGCGGCTTACCCTGAAATCGCGGTAGCCGTTGCGCAGCTTGCACCAGCCGATCAGGTGCCAGGCCTGGCCATAATGGCACAGGCCGATGGGTTCCAGGTTCCGTTCTGTCACGGCATCTTCGCCGGATTGGTAACGGATACGAATTTCTTTTTTATCGCCCAGCGCTTTTTGCAGTTCAGTAAGGTAGCGGCCAGCTGAATCATCGGCCGGCAAACGCGACAAAACCGCAATGTTATCATTCAGCTGGTCCATATGCTCCTTGTCGGAAGTACGGAGCACTGCCTTTATTTTGTATAAAGCTGCGTTGAAATGTTTCTTTATCGATTCATCAGTAAGATGCTCTGTGAGTTTGGAGCCCAGCAGCAGGGCAGAGGCTTCTTCCTGGGTGAACATTACGGGCGGCAGGCGGTAGCCTTCCATAATGGTATAACCGCTTCCTGCTTCACCGATCACCGGCACGCCGCTTTCCTCCAATGCTTTAACATCGCGGTACACGGTACGCAGGCTGATGTTAAAACGATCGGCTACCTCCTGCGCAGTAACTCTTTTTTTACTTTGCAGGTGGGTGAGAATGGCATGAAGTCGGTCAATTCTGTTCAAAAGAAGCTGGTTATTGATTGAATATTTATTGAATGTCTGGTCGGCAAACGGCAAACGGCAAACGGCAAACGGCAAACGGCAAACGGCAAAAAGTTTCGGGCGGTGCAAGGTCGCGTATTAATTTAAACAATCGCGAGCATTTCACCATTGACCATTCACCATTCACGCTTTCTCCACCCAGGCGTTATTTTCCTTCAACAAATTAATCAATTCTTCCACAGCAATGGCGCTATCGACGTTGCGTTTTACAATTTCTTTCCCTTTATATAAAGTGATCTTGCCAACACCACTGCCTACATAGCCAAAATCGGCATCGGCCATTTCGCCGGGACCATTTACAATACAACCCATGATGGCGATCTTAACGCCTTTCAGGTGATGGGTCATCGAACGGATCTTCGCAGTGGTTTCCTGCAGGTCGAACAGGGTACGTCCGCAGGAAGGGCAGGAGATATATTCGGTTTTGGAAATACGGGTGCGCGTGGCCTGTAAAATAGAAAAGGCCGTGTTGTTGATGAACTGGTGATTGCTCTTTGTTTCCAGGTAGGTGCGGCCACTCACTTTCTGGTTCCGGATCTTTTCCGGTTCATTCATCAGCCAAATGCCATCGCCCATCCCATCGAGCAGCAAAGCGCCGCTATCGGTTGAAAAATGGATCAGCTGTTCATCGATAGTCGTATCATTGCTTTCTACCGACAAAATAATGGGGCAGGTAATGCCCTGGTTCATCAGTTCAATAATGTAACGCCTTACCGATGGCATGGCGTGTGGGTTTGATGAATACAAACACAGCACTAAGGTGTAATCTTTGCGAATTTTCTGTAACAGTTCCTGTGAAGCAGGTTCGTTTACATCAACTGCTACAAAATTCAGCGAGCCTGAATGATCGGTGCCTTTCAGGTATTCGGTCGATTGAAATAACGGATAATATTTCTCCTTGTCGGGTGCATTTAACCAGGTAGCATGATCGCAAATTACTTTCAATGTACCGGGTAGTGCAAAATCGAGCAGCTTTTTACCAGTGTACAGGTAATCTGCTGCTGCGTCGGCAATGGTGAATTTATCCGTTTCGGTGTTATAGGTATAGCCAATGGCCTGTAAGTCTTCATGACGAATAGCAGCGGCTTTCATAAAATCGGCCACCACTACGGGTACGTGTTTACCGCCGATATTCGATACGGTATCAGTATGCCTTCTAGTATATTCAAAAGGCGAGTAAGGAACTTTAGTAATAGCTGGAATACCACCCGCCTTCGCTGATGCTTCGGCAGGCGAAGGAATTGCTTCCTGTCGGTTAGTGTAACGTTTAACCAGGTCGCGGCAAACGGGAATTTCAAACTCAGGGTCTTCTGTCAATGAAACGCGGATGGTATCACCCAGTCCGTCTTCGAGCAGGGTGCCAATACCAATGGCTGATTTTATTCTTCCATCTTCCCCATCACCGGCTTCTGTTACCCCCAGGTGTAAAGGATAGCATTCACCAAATTCATCCATCATTACGTTTACCAGCAACCGGTAGGCCTGTACCATTACCTGGGGATTGCTCGATTTCATACTCAGGATAATATTGTGATAGCTTTCATTACGGGCGATGCGCAGGAACTCCATCGCACTTTCCACCATGCCCATGGGCGTATCGCCATAACGGCTCATAATGCGATCACTGAGGGAACCGTGATTGGTACCAATGCGCATGGCGGTACCATATTCTTTACAGATTTTCACCAGGGGTGTAAAGCGTTCGCGAATGCGATCGATCTCCTCGGCGTATTCCGCATCGGTATAATCTATTTGTTCAAATTTCTTTTTATCAACGTAGTTGCCCGGGTTCACCCGTACTTTTTCAATAATGCGGGCAGCTATTTCAGCGGCGTTGGGCGTGAAATGAATGTCGGCGATCAGCGGGGTTTTATACCCTCTTTTATGCAGTTCGTTCTTTATATTCAGCAGGTTCTCCGCTTCTTTTTTGCTGGGTGCTGTAATGCGCACCATTTCTGCGCCGGCTTCGATACAGCGGATACTTTGCTCAACGGTAGCAATGGTATCCATGGTATCGGTGGTGGTCATGGTTTGAACACGGATAGGGTTGAAGTTGCCCAGCAGCAAATCCCCAATTCGTACTTCACGGGTTGCCAGGCGTTTATATTCGGTCAATGAGTCGCAGTAAAGCTGCATTTTGATATTTTCTGATTTAAGATTTGTGATTGCCAGTTGGGTAAACGGGCAAAATGCCAGCAAAATTACGACAAAGTAGGAAGGATGAAAAGTTAACTAGTTGATGGATTGATGAGTTAACAGCTTGATAAAATTAACTGGTTAACGGGTTAAATCGTCAACCGGGCACTGAATGCGCCCTACCAGTCCTTTTCAGGTTGAGTTACCGAGCGGGCGCGGTTTTGCTGCATCTTTCGCTGAACATCCTGTTCTTTTTGTTCGAGCGACTTCAGGTATTGCTCTATCTTTCTTTTATCGAGTTTATTGTTTTCGGGCTTTTGCTTTTGCTGTTTCTGCTGCTGTTGTTTTTGCTGCTGCTGCTTTGATTGGTTTTGTTTCTTCTGCTCCGTTAAGGCCTTTTGCAGGTTAAAGCGGGCGTCCTCATCAGTGGCATCGAGTTTTAAAGCATCCTTGTAGGCATCGATGCTTTCCTGCAGCTTTTGTTGTTTTGTTAAGGTAACGCCCTTGTTGTAATAGCCTTTTTCCTTGTATTTATTTTCGGTAGTATTCGCAATCAGGTCATCGTACGATTTTTCTGCATCGGGCAAATTACCGGTGCGAAAACGGGCATTTGCGAGATTATAGCGGGCGGTTAAATTTTTAGGGTTCTGCTCGATAGCTTTTTGATAAGCAGGCATTGCTTTTTCAAACTGCCGGTCGTGATACAATTTATTTCCTTCCCGGATGGCAGCATTCTCATCCTGCGCTTTTACCAATACCGGTAAAAGCAGGAGCAATGGCATCAGCGATATGTAGAATAAATTTTTCAAGCTGCTTTTAATTTCCGTTCTGGTAAAAAGAATTCTATCAACAGGAATGCAAGGGCAATGGCCAGGAACCATTGAAAATAACTTTTATAATCTCTGAATGCATTATCATCCAGGATATTTGATTCAATAGTGCCTAACTGTTTGGTAATGGCGTTTACTGCTGCATCCACATCATCGAGTTTCACATACACTCCTTTGGTAGCGCCGGCCAGTTGCTGCAGTTCGGCTTCGTTCAATTTTGAAACTACCGTATTACCGGTTTCATCTTTTTTGTATTCATTGGTGGCTGGGTCCATAATAGGCGCGCCTTCTGCCGAACCAATCCCAATGGAGTTGATCATTACACCATCCTGAGCCAGTTGTTGTGCCAGGGGAACGGCCTGAGGGTCGTGGTCTTCACCATCGGTGATGAGTACTATTGATTTAAATTTTCTTTCCTTGCTATTGAAAGCCGAGTTACTGGCGCGTAAAGCTTCTGAGATCACCGTACCCTGGGTTGGTACTACATCAGGACCAGCCTGTTGAATATACATGTGGGCAGCGCCATGATCGGTGGTCAATGGCATTTGCAAATAAGCCCTTCCGGCAAACAGTACCAGCCCAACGCGGTCGTTGGGTAACTGATCCATTAGTTTATAAACCAGCTGGCGGGCCCTTTCCAGTCGATTGGGTTTTATATCTTCAGCCAGCATACTTTTACTCACATCCAGCGCAATCACAACATCTACGCCTTTGCGTTGTACATCTTCCATGGCCCCTGGTTTTTGCAGGTTGGCAGCTGCTGCAATAACGGCTGCCAGCGCCACGGCGAAGAACAGGAATTTCAGTAAAAAATTAATGGGCGAATAATTGGCAATGAGCGACTGTACCAGCGTATGGTCCCCGATTTTTTTGATGGTATTTTTTTTCCAGTATAATAACTGAAAATACAATGCTACCAGCAAGGGGATGGTGGCCAGGGCTATGAGATATTCGATATGTTGGAAACGGAACAACTTAATGTGAAAATTAGCAAATTAGAAAATGTAAAAATGATGAATGCAACAATTAAACCAAATTGGTATTAATTACAAATTAAGTACTTACGCGCTAATTTTTTAGTTAAAATACATCGTATAAGTAACAAACTCAAACTATTGGCTAAAAAAAGCCCACCATTGCTTTATGCGCTGACGAGCTTTAACTAAATTATTTATTGTGTAGTGGCGCTACTTTTTTCCTTCGAAAAAGCCGTATTCTTTTAAGATCTGCTTCAGCAGGTTTATCCTGATAGATTTGAAATCTACATTAGGGTCGGGTTATTCAACCTGCAGGGCAAAAAAGTATGGGTGTTTGTTTTCTTCTATCCAGCCAACGATCCAGCCGATCTGGGTGCCTTTGTCGGTAGTATTCCAACCGGTTTTATAACTCAGTTTATAGTTGGAATTGTTTTCCCACAACATCATGCTGCGCACAATGCGTTGCGATCTTTTTTGAAAGGGCAGCTGGTCGAAGTATAATTTCTTTACCAGTCCTAACTCTTCATCGGCGGTTACTTTGGCCGAGTTATCGAGCCAGAAGGTATCGAGGTTGTTTTTTAATTTGAAAGTATCGTAGCGGCGTGCATAGCCCAGGGTATCTAACCAGTGTTGCATTTTGGGTTGGCCAATGCGACGGGCCAGTTCCTGGTACCATGGTGGGCACGAAATGCGGAAGGCATCCCACATGGTCATATCGCGGTTGCATTCGGTGCGTGGGCGGTTAACGCTGTCCCATTTGAAAACGGTGTTGGTATCTGCTACAATCCCTTCTTCCAAACCAATAAGTGAGTTAACGATCTTGAAGGTAGAAGCGGGGGTATATACGCTGTCGCTAAAGCGGGGCAGGTTGTAAATAGTAAAATGTCCCTGTCCATTATCGAAAAGGCCAAAGCAGCCGGTAACTTTATTTTGGTCGAAATATTTTTTCAGGCTGTTATCTACAGTAACATTATTAGGTGAGCAGGCAGTTAATACAATAGCTATAAACAGGCCTCCCGTGATCCATTTAAACATATCGAAAATTTGGGCAAAAGTAAGGCAAACGGGCAAGTTCGTTATTTTATTTCGGCAAGCCATACTTATTGATCAATGCTAATAAAACCCCATTCGTCCAGCCGAAACCATCCTGGGAGGGATATTCGCCGCCGCCGGCTTCGAGGTTCAGGTCAACCACATTGTATTTTTCCATCATCTTACCGGTTCTTTTAAACACATCTACGTTCAATTTGATCCAGCGTTCGGCAATGTCACGGGCCAGTTCCCGTTGGCCGCAACGATCGAGGCCCCAGATGGTCATCCATTCCAGCGGCGCCCAGCCATTGGGGGCATCCCATTGCTGACCGGTAGTAAATGGCGAAGCCGTTATGCCACCGGGTTGTAATAGTTTTGATTTCACCTGTTCGGCAGCCTGGCGGGCCAGCAGGCTCATATAATCAAGATTTTTGGTGTACACGCAGAAGGGATACATGCCGGCAGGCGTAACCACACCGGATATTTTACGCGTTCTGAAATTATAATCGGTATAATATTTCAGGGTTTTGTTCCAGCAATATTTATCAATGGCCACCCTTCTTCTTTCTGCCTTGCGGGCATAGTCGGCAGATGCCTGGGCATCATGCGCCATGAATTTACATTTGGCCAGCACAACTTCCAGCTCATATAATAAACTGTTCAGGTCAACGGGCACCATATCGGTAACCATAATAGTAGTAAGGTTCTTCTTGTCTTTGAACCAGCGGCTGCTGAAGTCGATACCGCTTTCGGCGCCGGCGCGCAGGTGGGTATACATTTCTTTTTTATCACGGCCCGATCTTTCAGCGATTTCCACATCTTCTTTATAACCCTCCTGGCGGGGAAAGGGATAATCGTCCCAATAGCGGTTCAGCACCAATGTATCATTTAATTTAACTACCCTTCTGTTAGCCTGCCCGGTTTTTAATTTGGCGGCGCCATCCATCCAGAATTCGTATTCCTTTTCCAGCGCAGGCATAAACGTTAGGTAAGTGCTGTCGTTTTTGAGATTGGCCAGCAGGTCAACCATTAAAGCGAAAAAGGGTGGTTGGGAGCGGCTGAGGTAATAGGTCCTGTTGCCATTGGGAATATGGCCATAGATCTCTATCATCCAGGCAAAGTTCTTCACCATGTTTTCAATCATTTCGCCTTCGCCACTGGCCATAAGACCCAGCATGGTAAAATAACTGTCCCAGTAATACACTTCCCTGAAGCGGCCACCGGGAACAATGTATGGATTGGGCAAGGGCAGTAAGGAACTGCCTACAACAACCGTATCTGGTTCACGGCGCAGCACCCCCCAAAGGTTTTTGATGTGCATGACCACATCTTTTTCCCGGGTAATGTAATTGAGTTGCGGCGTGCGCGGCATTTCAAAATTGTTCTCCACAAACTGTTTCAGATCGAATTTGGGCGTGCCTTTTTGCTGGTTGTATTCAGCTACTATATTTTTCGGATTTTTCTTGGGCACACAGTCAACAA
>JAJKIL010000239.1 GCA_021154515.1 Niastella sp.
ATAGCTCATCCGAAACCTGACGAAGCAACGGGAAACCGATAACCGGTAGCTGAAAAATGGAACCTGTAAGCTGTAACTTGAAACCTGTTTATGCTTTTGCTAATGAATAAGCTTTCAGTTCAATCAGATCCGAAGAAGGATTGGTTTTATTCCAGGCCGAATGTACCGCTAAGGCAGCACCCATGGCAGATGCCTGGGCCATTGAGGCGGCATACACTTCATGTTTTGGAAATGCATTTGCCAGCAGATTCATGTATAATGGGTTCTTGCTGAAACCACCATCCACGAAGATCTTTTTAACCGGACTGTTATGCAGCACCAGGTTCAGCGAAGCCACCTGTTGCGTCATAAGATCGGCCATAAACTGATGGTACGCGGTTTCATAATTGGCAAAACTATTGAGATCGCGGACGCCAAATGCACTCTCCTGCACCATGGCAGACTTTGCAGCTTTCCTGTCGGAGCCAGTGCCGGCAGTTACAGCAGAAGAAGATAAAAGATCGGCATTAAATGCCACTGTTTTATAATAATCGAGGGCTACATTAAAGTGCGCAGCCAGCCTTTTCGTTTGTTGCTCGTGTTCATACCCGGCAAACAGACGCGATGCCTTGATGGGTTTGCCCCGGTATTCCATATAACACAAACAGTCCTGTTGCAGCTCTTCATACGTTAACCGGGTTTGGTTGAAGGGATTCAACGCAATGCACCAGGTACCGGTTGATAACAACACAAACGGTTCGGTAAAGTGAAACAGGTAAGGGATCAGGGCGGCAGAACTATCATGTAAGCCTACCCCGGTCAACAGGGCCTGTCCCTGCCATTGTGATGGCATCAACTGGTCGGACGGGAAAATGTTCGCCAGCTTTTCATTGATGGCTTCGCGGTAGATCCATTCGTGATAATGGTTCTGTGGAAAGTTCCATAAGCCGGTATGACAGCCAATACTGGTGATATCGCTATATGCGCGACCGGTTACCAGAAAGCTCATGTATTGCGGTAAATGCAAGGAGTAATGTATCCGTTCGAACAACCCGGGTTTCGTGTATTTCAGGCGGTATAACTGCATGCCTGAATTCAGGTTGCCCAATACCGGTGAGGCGGTATAAATAGAAAAAGTTATTTCGCCGCCATATTTCTGGTAGAACCCTTCCTGCAGTCCGGCAGGATACGGTTTCAGGTAATTGTACAATGGTGCAACCGCGTTCCCTTCTTTATCTATGTGAACAAAGCTGGCGCCATAGGTACTGAAGTTCAGGGCACGCACCTGGAAGCGCGGGTCATTGAACACATCCTGTAAACAGGCACGCACCCAGTTGGTAAGGGCGGCCAGGTTTTCGCAGAGGTCCCCATCTTCATCGGTTATTTCTGCAAACTGTTCGCTTTTCTCCAGTACAATGTTGTACTGCTCATCAAACAGGAATAATTTTTTATTGGTTTTTCCAATATCGAAAATCGCTATAACAGAAGTTCTACTCATTAGGCGGCAATTCACTCACTTAAATGGTTACAGGTTATCCCGCAGGGCGGAACAACCTGTAACATAAAACTATTTATAAACCAGTAGCGACGGTCTTTTGACCACGCTCTTTAATCAAATTCTCTCTTACTTTCAGCTGACGGTACAACTGTATTGGTTGTAATGCGGCGCCGGCCTGCAGGCGGGCTTCCGCAACCAGGGCGCGTACATCGGTACGGTAAGCCTGTTGCAGAATTTCCTGTGCTTTGGCTACATCGCTTACTTCCTGGGCAGCCTGCAATGCTTTGGTATCAACCAGCAACGCCTGTGCATAAGCGATCTTGATGGCTTCTATCGATTGCAGCAGGTCTTCCAGCGGGTCTTTTACGTTGTGCGATGCGTCGATCATCCAACCCAGGTCGGTAGCGTGTTGCATACCGCGGGCATCCATACCTTCTACCAGTTCATTAAAGATCAGGAACAGCTGGTAAGGATTGATGCTGCCTACTGTAAGATCATCATCGCCGTATTTTGAATCGTTGAAGTGAAAACCACCCAGTTTGCCTTCGTTCAGCAACAGGGCAACGATCTGCTCAATGTTGGCATTGGGCAAATGGTGGCCAAGATCAACCAGCGTATAGGCTTTGGGGCCCAGTTTGCTGGCATACAGTAATGATTGTCCCCAGTCGCCTACTGTCATAGAGTAGAAGTTGGGTTCAAACGCTTTGTATTCAACAAACATTTTAAAGTTATCGGGCAGCGCTGCATAAATTTCGTGCAGGCTTTCCAGTGTGCGTTGAAATGCCTTGCGGAAGTTCAGCTGACCGGGAAAGCAACTACCATCAGATAACCAAACAGTGATAGAATCTGAGCCCAGTTCTACCCCTTGTTTTATTACTTCAATATTATGATCGATCGCCTGTTTGCGGGTTGCTTTATCAACGTGTTGCAGGGAGCCGAATTTGTAGCTGAGCTTTTGATCGGGCTGATCCTGGAACGTATTGGAGTTTACGGCATCGAAGCGCAATCCATGCTGGGCGGCCAGGGCTTTAATTGCTTTGGCGTCTTTTGGAATATCCCAGGGAATGTGCAGGGAAATAGCGCCGCCACTCTTGTTGAGTGCATGCAACAAACCTACGTCTTCAATCTTTTCTTCAATGGTGCGCGGTTCGCCACCGCCTGAGAAACGGCCAAAACGGGTACCGCCAGTGCCTAATGCCCAGCTGGGGATGGCAATCTGAAAGTCGACCAGTTTTTTAAGAATACCGTCTAAACCGGCAACACCTTCGGCTGCAAATTCAAAGCGGCGTTTATGTTCTTTAAGGAGACTATTATTGTGCTCGTCTATTTTATACTTATCGATCTGCATACGCAATCGTTGTTTATGGTAAATAAAATACTTCTTTCAGGGGAACGCTTACCGGTGAGTTATCCGGGTTGCTCTCCATAATATCTTTCATGTACGCCCACCATTTTTGCATAACGGGATGAGCGGGTAAGTTGTCCAATGCAGCGGGGTCTGTTACGTTTAAAACGCCAAACAGGCTGTTGGTGGTTTCATCCAGAAAGATCGAATATTCGCTAATGCCGGTTGCCTGCAACAACTCCTTTAGTTCGGGCCATAAAGCATCGTGACGTTTTTTGTACTCGGCTTCCTGTCCCTTGAACAAATTCATTTTGATGGCAACTCTGGGCATAGCAATGTTATATTTTACAATCGTTATTGGAATGAAACAAGACCTGTCAGGTGCACGTGAGCTTCCTGATCGCTCAAGACACTAAGGTACACCTTACAGGTCTTTAAAAATTATCTTACGAAGGCAGTAGCAACGCCACCGTCTACATTTATCACATTACCGGTTGATTTGTTTAACAAACCACCTGTAACTGCAAAGCAGGCATTGGCGATGTCTTCGGGTAATATTATTTCGTTGAGCAAAGTGCGTTTGGCGTAGTAGCCAGGTAATTCCTGTACTGTAATGCCATAAGCTTTGGCGCGGCCTTCAGCCCATGCACCTTCCCAAATTTTACTGTCGCTGATAACCGCATCGGGGTTCACCACGTTCACCCGGATGTGATCTTTTCCTAATTCAGCGGCGTTCAAACGGCTCAGGTGTAACTGGGCTGCTTTGGCAGAACCGTAACCAGCATTGTTGGGGCCGCTCATGAGGGCGTTCTTGCTCACGATGTTGATCACATCGCCGCCAATGGCCTGTTTGCGCATTACCTCAACACCAGCCTGGGTTACAAAGAACTGTCCTTTTACCAGTACATCATACAGGATGTCCCAGTCCTTCTCGGTATGCTCTTCAATGGGTTTTGAAATTGACAAACCGGCGCAGTTCACTACAATGTCCAAACCACCGAAAGCGAGGGCAGCTGCATCGCAGGCGCCTTTGATATCGCTGGCTTTGGTTACATCCAGTACAACGGCAGCGAACACATCTTTACCGTATGATTTACCGAAATCTTCTTTTGCTCCTTCGAGGCGGGTAGCATCGTTATCGTTGATGATAACGCAAGCGCCTTCGTCGGCAAATTTTTTGGCTATAGCTTTCCCTATTCCACCAGCACTTCCGGTTACCAGTGCAATGCGGCCCGATAAAGCTTTTGGCTTGGGCATGCGTTGCAATTTGGCTTCTTCCAGTAACCAGTACTCGATGTTAAAAGCTTCCTGACGGGGTAACGAAGTATATGATGAAATGGCTTCTGCACCACGCATTACGTTAATGGCGTTGATGTAGAACTCCGCTGCCACACGGGCAGTTTGTTTGTCTTTTGAGAAGGTGAACATACCTACACCGGGGAACAGAATAACCACCGGGTTGGGGTCGCGCATGGCCGGACTGTTAGGATGTTTGCAGGTGTTGTAATAATCTGCATACATAGCCCGGTAAGCTTCGAACTGGGGCGTCAGTTTCTCCTTGATCTTGTTTACGTCGCTCAGGTCTTCGCCAGGTGTCAGGTTCAACACCAGCGGACTGATCTTCGTACGCAGGAAGTGGTCGGGGCAGCTGGTACCCATGGGCGCCAGTCTGTCGAGATCGTTAGAGTTGATGAAGTTCAATACTCTTTCGTCGTCGGTAAAGTGACCCACCATTTTCTGATAGCTGCTGCAGAAACCACGTAAAACCGGCGCCAGTGCAGCGGCTTGTGAGTTACGTTGTTCTTTAGGCAGTGACTGAATTTTAGCGCCACCGAAAACGGCTTTTTGTTTGCTTACGTTCTCTTCAATGTATTCGGCGCAGCGTTCAATTACTTCCAGGGTATTGATGTAGCTTTCGTAAGCGGTATCGCCCCAGGTAAACAAACCGTGCGAACCGAGCATGATGCCACGGATGCCGGGGTTTTCTTCCAGGCATTTAGCCAGCTTCAACCCAAGGTCGAAACCAGGACGTTGCCATTCAACCCAGCCTATTGTTCCATTGAATAATTCCTGTGTTATCTTTTTTCCATCTTTTGCAGCGGCGATGGCAATGGCTGCATCGGGATGCAGGTGATCGATGTGTTTGAAAGGAAGAAAACCATGCAGCGGGGTATCGATCGAGGGGGCTTTTGAAGCCAGGTCGAAAATGCAATGGTTGAACAGTTCTACCATTTCATCTTCATGCTCAATACCGCGATAAACGTTTTTCAGGCTGCGTAAACGTTCAACATATAAAGCAGCAAGACCGCTTTTCTTCATAGTACCCAGGTCGCCACCTGAGCCTTTGATCCACATCACTTCGGTTTCTTTACCGGTAAGGGGATCTTTTGCAATGGCTTTACATGATGTATTGCCACCGCCATAGTTTGTAAGGCGCAGATCGGCGCCCAGCAAATTACTCCGGTAAATTAACAATGCTACTTCATCGCCTTTGAGGGCGGCCGCTTTGGCATCGTCCCACAAATAGCTTACATGCTTAAACTTTACTGCACTTGTTGCTGACATAATTCTGTTCTTTAATTTGTTCTTTATATATGTTACTTCAGCGAATTACCATAGCCAACCAGTAATACGGAAGCAATGATGGTAATAATGCCGATAATAACTGTTGTTTTAGTTTTCTTGCTAACGCCCGCCCATTCTTTCAGGATCAATCCCCACGCATTGGCGGTTAAAATGATGAAGGCCATGTGCAGGATCCAGCTGCTGGGGCCATTGCCCAACTTGCTTTCTCCCATGCCGTAAAAAAAGAATTGCAGGAACCAGGTTGTACCAGCCAACGCGGCAAAAATGTAATTGCTCAGCAGTGGCGTTTTCTTGTTTGTATAATCCCCAAAGGTCTTGTTGCGGGCGTTCAGGATCATGCACCAGATAAAGTTGGTGGTTAATCCACCCCACAACACCACCACATAAGTAACATTATTCTGATAAAGGAAATTGCCGGTTTCACCGGGGTGAGCCGCCTTCCATAAGGTATTGGCAACAACTGCCATCGGCTTTCCGGCTTCCAACCCAAAATTGAAACAGGCGCTCAACACACCCGAAATAATGGATACCAGCAAACCCAGTCCGAACTTATATTCTGTTTTAACGGCCACGCCATGCGGATCGGTTCCACCTTTCGACACTTCCTTTTCTTTACGCACACCGGCCCGGCCACAAATGATAATACCAATTACACAAACTGCCAGTCCTGTTAAGACGGTTTGACCCCATGAGTTCCCTGTCAGTTGACTAAAAGTATCTTTGCCTTCGGCAGGATAAAAGTCATAATAAATGGAAGGGATAAGGGAGCCAAACACCATACAAAGCCCCAGGATGATACTGCTACCCAGCGAAACGCCCAGGTACCGTACACCCAGGCCATAAGTTAAACCACCAATTCCCCACAGGATGCCAAATAAGAACGTATAGCCTATTACCGCACCACCAGCCTGACTAATAATTTCTGAAAAGTTTGGGATTGTAAGCCAGGCCGCTAACGGGGGCACTATCAGCCACGAAAACAAACCACCTACGATCCAATAACTTTCCCAGGCCCAACCCTTTACTTTTTTATAGGGTATATAAAAACTTCCGCTTGCAAATCCACCTAAAAAGTGAAATATAACTCCAAGAATAGCATTCATTTGTAGCAATTTTTCAATATGGCCAGCCTATGCCGGATTAAAAAGGTGAAAGTAAAAGTTACCAATTACTAGCCCATCATGTACTATCATGGTCTTTTTTGAGCAAAAACCTGTTCATATTTAGCTTTTTAACTAAGTTTGGGAGGATTAATAAAAGATCGATGGTTTGTTTGTTGTGGTGCCGTTGTACCCGAATCATCTGACGAGGTTATCATGAAAAAAGATTCCATATTTCAGCATTTATTTATCGATTACTACTCTGCCACGCCTAAGTATCTGCAGCTTGCCAACTCCATAATAAAAGCTATTGGTGAGGGTAAGATCCAGAAAGACGAGCTGCTGCCTTCGATCAACGAACTGAGCTTTGAATTTGAGATCTCCAGGGATACGGCGGAAAAAGGCTACAAACACCTTAAGAAAATTGGTATACTGGGTTCGGTGCCGGGGAAAGGATACTTTGTAAAGAACACCGAAGTGGGTCAGCATCTGAAGATATTCCTTCTTTTCAATAAACTGAGCCCGCATAAAAAAATTATTTACGATGCCTTTGTTTCATCCCTGGGCGAAATGGCTTCCGTTGACTTTTATATTTACAATAATGATTTTGCTTTTTTTAAACGGCTCATTCAAAATAAAAAGAATGATTACACCCATTATGTGATCATTCCCCATTTTTTAGATGGAGGCGAAAATGCGTACGAGATCATCAATACGCTGCCCAGGGAAAAACTGATATTGATGGATAAGCTGGTGCCGGGGGTTGAAGGGAAATTCGGCGCCGTATATGAGAACTTTGAAAAAGATATTTACGATGCGCTGGAACAATCGCTGGAAGCGCTGAGTAAGTACCATACCATCAAGATCATTTTCCCCGAATACACCTACCACCCGGTTGAAATATTAAAAGGCTTTTACCGGTTCTGTCAGCAATATGCATTCAACTATAAAGTGGTGCACGATATAGCCAATGAGCCCATCAAGGAAGGCGAGGTTTTTATTAACCTCATGGAAAACGACCTGGTGATCCTGATAGAAAAAATACTGGCCACCAAACTGAAGGTAGGCAGGCACGTGGGCGTTATATCGTACAACGAAACGCCGCTCAAAAAGATCACCCTTAACGGCATCACCATCATATCTACTGATTTTCAAATGATGGGAGAAAAAACCGCGCAGCTGATCCTGGATCAATCAACCGAACACATTGAAATTCCTTTCTACCTCACCCAACGGTCATCACTATAACGAACAAACTAACGATCAGGAATTGTTTTTGATCAATAAAAATGCAGGAATGGGGTGCAGGCATGGGGCTTTAGGGGGAAACACGTAGCTTTGTGTAAACACCATTAACCTTATGAATGAGCATCAAAAACCTCATGAAACTCCTTATGCCCAAACTGGCATCCTTGAAGCTGCCGAACCAGAAGCCGCCTCTCCCCGCTCCTCATCAATAGAAAGAGGCTTACCTACCCTTCCATTCGATGCACTCTCTTCCCAGTACAAGATCGGCATAGTAAAAACCGGCATCAGTAAAAAACAACTGGAAGCCATTAAATCAGAAACCGATTTAAATTACGACACCTTAAGTAATTTATTATCAATTTCCCGAACTACGCTTATTAATAAGAAGGGCGACGACCGGTTCGACCCCTCAACCAGCGAACGCATTATGCATTTAGCTGAAATACTTTGTTATGGCCGCGAAGTGTTTGAATGCAGGGAGATCTTTAACATATGGATAAGAATACCAAACAACGGCCTGGGTGGCAAATCGCCCCTTGAACTGTTAGATACCCTGTACGGGATTGAAGAAGTAAAAAAAGAATTGGGTAGAATAGAATACGGCGTATACTAATGCTGATATAATATTAACCTAACGGCACCTATCATATGCGGCTTTACAGGATCGTAAAAACGAAACATGCCTATGACCTAACGGGTATGGGCGCCAAAATAAATGGTGGCAGCTGGAACCATGAAGGCATTCCCTGTATTTATTTGTCGGAAAGCAGGGCGCTTTCGTTACTGGAATATACAGCGCACACCGGCCTGAAAACCATGCCCCCTGCCCTTTCCTTTGCCACCTTTGAAGTGCCGGAACATTCCATGCGGTCGTTATCGGTGGCCGACCTGCCGGCTAACTGGCTGCAGCGGCCCCATAGCAATGAAAACCGGGACCTTGGTTCTTCTTTGTTAGCCGAAACCGGCTATCTGCTGATAAAACTCCCCTCCCTCATCATTAACCAGGAATTTAGTTTTGTGCTGAACACGCTACACCCATTGATCAATTCGGTAAAAATTACCGATGTAACCAGTTATAAGCAATAGACAATAAGTAATTGGCAATGAGCAATTGGTAATAGCTCCCGGCCTCACCAGGAGCAATCGCCCATAAAAGGCAATAGCCACCGTTCTGTTAAAAGGGTGTTTAAACGTATTTGGGTAACAGCACCTGTTTTGGTACAACATTTTCTGCAATATGGTTTTTGCTTACTGACCAAGATCAGTAAATGCAGCATGCATGATACTAACATTGTCATTATGTGCAGTTATTAGAGCTATTTGTGCACTAAAAAAGTCACCTTAATCCATACTTGATTTTGAGAATATATTTTTTACGTGTAATCTTGTGTTAGTAATACTTAATGTAATTTTAATTTGCAGATAATGCCACCCAGGTTACCATTTTATTCTCCGGTAACAATTGCTCCTTATCTTATTGTATCAGTATCACCATGCCGGCTGAACCAGAAATAAAGAATAGCATGCCATACCCGTAATACGTTTAGTATTTACCGTAACTTATTGTATATTAAATAGACTTTATCATTAAGGTAGCAAAAACACTCTTCCTAATGCGTTCAGTTCCGATGGAAATTGATATAATCGATACTTTAAAAAAAGGTGGTCCCGATGCTTTACAATCCCTGTTAAAGCAGTTTTACAGTCCTTTGTGCCTTTTTGCCGAACGCCTGGTGGCCAACAGAGCTGCTGCAGAAGATATTGTTGGTGAGTCCTTTATAAAATTATGGAACAAGCGTGGTGATTTTGAGAGCACGCAAAACATCAAGGCCTTTATGTACATCACGGTGCGTAATGCCTGTTTAAATTATTTAAAGCAAGCTAAACGCGATTCGCTTAACCAGAAACAACTGGCTTATTTAACCGGTGAAAAAGAAGAGTTTGTTTTAAATGAAATGATCAGGGCCGAGGTGCTAAAAGAAATAATGAACGAGATCAATAACCTGCCCGAGCAATGTGGCAAAGTGTTGAAGCTGGCGTACCTGGAAGGCTTAAAAAACCAGGAAGTGGCAAAAGTGCTGAATATCTCTGTTCATACCGTTAAAAATCAAAAAGCAAGGGCCATTCAATTATTAAAGACAAGGCTTCGCGACCGCGATATAATGGCCATTATGCTTTTATGTACCTTCCTGAGTGAAACCTCAGACAGCTGCCAAAACATGTATTTATCTGCCTAAACATCAGTTTTATTGCGAAAATCCCAACCGGGATAGGTGGAAATACGCATTTCTTAAGTTTTATTAAATTTTTTTTGAGTTAGACTAGTAAAGAAAGGCCGGTAAGTTGTTTTAATACTAAACTGATAATTTATTCGGCCGTGCGGGATACACACTTGAATAAGTACAAATAAAAGTTCTTTACGCTTAGATATATTTAATAAGTATTGTTATAGAGTATAGCCATCAAAAACGCATTCGCAATTTTATTAAATAATATGTAAGAAGATACAGCAAATGTTGTACATAATAAAGTACCGTTAGTACAATATACAACATTATACAGGCTGCTGTTAAGAGTTGTTTTTTTAATGCTGTTGCAGGCGTTACTATGTAAGGGGTTAGTTATTAATCCTGAACTATAAATGAACAATTAGCCTTAACTAGGCCTCTTTTGTCCGCCCGATGTTATCATCTGTACTTCTTGTTCTTTCAGCCAGGCAAGAAGACGGAATGTCGAGCGGGAATCTCATGTGACTGTTTGGTTGGGTCACTACAAGGGAGTGTTTCTACTCTCCCTTTCTTTTTAAAATTCGAACCTCTTTATAAAGTTATTGTCTTTGCTCCGTTAAGCAACACGTAAAACCTGATCCTTCGATACACAATACAAATTCTAGTGTATTAACATAGCATCTATAGGCTCCTCATTAGTAGTACAATTTTCCAAAGGCATCTCTCTGATTAGTTTGTAAACAAGTATATAGTATCCATATGGCATACACATGTCACTATGGTCTTTATAGGTTATTATATCCTGTATAGCAGGATTACTTTTCTCATATTCGCATTCCTCTAATGTGCATCAATTATCCCTCTTCATGGTACAGAAGAGGCGCAGGAATCCCCCACGGCCGGGTAATCTTACCCGGCTTTTCTATTATTCCGGCGGGAGCAATAGGCAATCAGCAATAGACAATCAGCAATAGATAATAGACAATAGGCCCTCCTACGCTAAAGCTTGCGCCTCCGCTAAAGCTTCAGCGACACGCGGACGGCGGGCGAGGCAGAAGGCAAACGAGCAATGAATACATAAGACCTAAATCGTGATCTTGCCAGGGAGGAGAGTCGAGGCTCGAAACATACAAACTCACTAACCTAAGAACCCAATAACTTACGAACCTAAAAACTTACGAACCAAAGAACTTACCAACCTAAGAACCCAGGAACATTAACTTAGAACACAGAAACCAAAACTAAAGAACTAACAAACCAAAAAACTAACAAACTAAAGAATTAACAAACCAGCAATTGATACCCGTGAATAAACTACCTATATCTCCAGCATGTTAATCAGTAAACTGATTAACTCATCAACCAGTCAAATTCCCACCTACATATTAACAATAACTATACTTCACTTGATCTCAATCATTACCTTTTATTTTTTGAACTTTTGTTTAGGCCAATCGTAGATATTATTTGTTTTATTATATAAGAGAGTGTCTTTTTTTCAAAATCCCCGTATATTATGTAAATATTAAGCTAACCCTTATATTCCGGCTCAACCATTAGCATTCCTACCCTTTCCTTAAATAACTTTCTAGATTTTGGTTAATTTATTAAATTATTTTCCATGCCCTTTAGTACAATTGATATCAATTGTTGTTTTTACAATAATAGCAAATCGCAACACCAAATCAACTGCACCGAAATTGATGCATTGGAAAAGGAAGAAAGCAGCCAGTACCATCAATCAAGTATTAAACTTTTCTTATGAATGAACAACAGACTGAAAAAGGATTACACATCGCCTCGCTGCTCCTCGGGGACCTGCAGAACAGGCTTACCCCAACGGAAAAGCAGGAACTGGACACCTGGCTCCAGGAAAATGGCGACAACTATAAATTATATGAAGACCTGCATAACCAGGAAAAGTTGGGAAACGACCTGAACGAGTTAGAATCCTACGATCCTGATCTGGCTTATGAACAACTTTCCCAAAAGATCTTCCCCAACAATGAACCTGCCGGAAAACGCCTGCACTTCAGGATCTGGTGGTACATGGTTGCAGCAGTATTGTTATTGGTGGCCGGTGGGGTCGCCTATTTTGCTTTAGACAAAACCAAGAGATCAGCGCCCAAAACAGCGGTGGTAGCACAAAAGAAAACACCGGGCACGGCGCCCGATTCAAAAAAGCAGTCCTGATCCTGGGCGACGGCACCTCCATTGTTTTGAATGAAATGAATAATGGCGACATTGCGCAACAGGGCAATGTGATAGTGAAAAAGATCAGAAACGGGCTACTGAAGTTTAAATTAACCGATGAACAAGCCAATACGACTGCCCTCAATACCATTCGCACACCCCGTGGTGGCGAATATGAGGTTATACTGGATGATGGTTCCCATATTTGGCTCAACTCCGCTTCTACCCTGCAGTTCCCCGCTCACTTTAGCAGCCCCGACCGTAAAGTTGCCCTAACGGGAGAAGCCTATTTTGAAGTGCAGTCCTCCTTGTTGCCTTCAGGTCTTAAAAAATCATTCATTGTTTCGGTAGATAATATGGAAGTACAGGCCGTAGGTACTGCCTTCAACATTTTGGCCTATAAAGAAGACAACCGGTCGCAAACAACGGTGGTAGAGGGGCTGGTAAAAGTGAACCGGAACAATAAAACCAACATGCTTTCGCCGGGCAAAAAATTAATCGCAAAAGATACCACCACCACAATTGAAGACGCCGATATAAAACAGGAAATAGCCTGGAAGAACGGCGATTTTGTTTTCCGCAATACGTCGCTCATCATGGTGATGAATGAACTGTCCCGCTGGTACGACGTGGATGTTGCCTACGATAAAGGGGTGCCTTCCCTGCACTTCAGCGGCGAAGTACAACGAACATCAGATATTAAGGCCGTGTTGCAAATGCTGGAGTATACCGGCGGCGTTACCTTCACCATTTCCAAACATAATATCACTGTACACCCCGGTAAAAAATAACCGGCTCAACACTGCGTGCATAATTTTTGTAGTTTGGTGGCTATGTTGCGCGGTAACGATAACAGATCATCAGCCTGGCTTCCCTACAACAAGGTGAAACTCGTAAGGGGTGGCAGAGAATATTTTTCTGTGCTCACTCACCTGATTGAGCTGGCACAACACTCCATACACCTGCAGGTGTACATTTATGAAGATGATGAAACCGGCAGAATGGTGGGCGCCGCACTGATCGAAGCCGCCAAACGAGGCGTTAAGGTTTACCTGCTCACCGATGGCTATGCCTCCAAAGAATTGTCGGCCGGATTTATCAAGGAACTTAACACAGCCGGTGTTCACTTCCGTTTTTTTGAACCCCTTTTAAAAAGCGAACATTTTTATTTCGGCCGCCGCATGCACCATAAAGTACTGGTGGTGGATGGCCATTTTGCACTGGTGGGCGGCATCAATATCAGCAACCGCTACAATGATACCGAGGATGAACCGGCCTGGCTCGATTGGGCCTTGTACATGGAAGGACCCGCTGCCGGCGCCCTGTTTAAAATTTGTACTGATGTGTGGGCAAGGCCGGGCCAAATGATGTTCAAAAAATTGCTGCGAAACAATTTACCAGGTCTCCCGTTCACAGGCCATACGCCGCTTCGCATTCGCCGCAATGATTGGGTAAAAAGCAAGAACCAGATCTCACGCAGTTATATCGACATGTTGAAGAAGGCTACTTCGAACGTGATTATTATGTCGGGGTATTTTTTACCAGGCTCCATCATCAGGCATCACCTGTCACGAGCCGCCAAACGCAATATAAACATCCAGGTTATTGTGGCGGGCAAATCGGATGTGCCGCTGGCCAAACATGCCGAACGCTATATGTATCGCTGGCTGTTGAAGCGTAACATCAGATTGTATGAATATACCAAAGCCGTATTGCATGGTAAAATGGCCACCCGCGATAAAAAATGGGTAACCATTGGCAGTTACAATATAAACGACATCAGCGCCTACGCCAGTGTGGAACTGAATATAGATGTCAATGATGCGGATTTTGCCACCCAGGTGCAGGAAAAGCTGGAAGCCGTTATCAAAAACGATTGCGTGCTTGTAACGGTTGAGGAGTACAACAAAAAGTACAACTTCATTCAGCGGTTTATTCAATTCTGCTCCTACTGGCTGGTGCGGGTCATGGTTTACATATTTACTTTCTATTTTAAACAAAGCAAGTGATTAAATACCTGTTTCAGGTTACAACGATCCCGTACTTACAATCAACTACTCTCCTTTTATACGATGAAGCATCGACTTAAACACCGCTTTATCCCAATTAGCGAAGCGCCCGCGTTGCACCACCATATTATTGCCATAGGGCCGTTGCAGGTAATAATGAAAAACAAAACCCGCCCTTGGCTTGTACCAACCTATCATTTGTCCAAACCTGAGATCGTTGAACATAAGGGAATTTCCCTCTTTCTCAATGGTATAATAGCCATGGGAGAAAATAAACAGGTCCTTCAGTTCGTCCAGGTCTTTCACGGGGTTTAATAAGGAGTCGTTGCGGGGGAAATAAGTGAAGTCAATATCAGGTTTTGTATCGAACACCGACCGGTAGCCGATGTGATAGCCTTTATCGTCTTCGAGCACCACATACCACAACAGGTTGTTCAGGGGTGTAGGCGTGGTAAAATGGCGCCGGTAGGTAATATTTTTTTGGCTCGCCACCCGCTTAACCGCAGCCTCTACAATCGATTTGTTGACCACATCAATAATGAGATAAAAAACACACCAGCCAATGGCAATGGCCGCCCAGCGTTTTCTTTTGTGATCGGTTCTCATAAACAGCAGGGCGATGGTAACTGCCAATGGGAAAATAGTAAACAGCGGATCGGCCACAAACATGGCATGCAGGCAAAACCGCTGATGCGAGAAAGGTTCCAGCAAACCGGTTCCATAGGCATTAAAACAATCAAGCGTCAAATGCGTCATTAGCTCTGTGGCAAAAAACCAAAGCCAGGTAGTAAAAGCTATATTATGCGGTCGTCGCCACTTGTCGGCCAACCAGGCCAGCAGCGGCGTAACGATTAGCAGGAATAAAAAGGAATGGGTAATGCCCCGGTGGGCGATCAGATCGCGGGTAGCAGGCAGCCAGAAAGAAGCAACAAAATCAATATCGGGCAGGCTTTGCGCCACCGCGCCCAGTAACAAAGCCCGCTTGCCGGCCTTCTTCCCAATAAACACTTCGCCAATACAAGCACCTAAAACTATATGCGTAAGTGAATCCATAGTGGCAAGTTAATTATAAAGTTGATCAGTTGACCAGTTGATCAGTTAACCAGTTGATCAGTTGACCAGTTAACGGGTTAACAAGTTGACACGTTGACAAGTTAAC
>JAJKIL010000240.1 GCA_021154515.1 Niastella sp.
CAGACCGGCTTTGTCATTCTTAATGATCCTTATTGGTACATTCTCCAGCAAATGTTGCATACGGTCGCAGTCCATGAAATGTTCCATGAACTGTTTTTGCAGCAACAGGGGCGCAATTTTCGGTGGTATACCGCCACCCAGGAACAAACCGCCGGTAGCTTTCATTTTCAACACCAGGTTCGATGATTCGCGTGCGAGATAGCGAACGAATAATTCCATCGTCTGCACACAGATCGCCGATCTTTGTTCTATCGCGGCTCCGCTTATGACGGCAGAATCAGGTGATTCTTTTGCCAGTTCTTCTTTTAACCACTCAGGCTCTTCCATCTTTTTTACATCACGTAAAAAACGATAGATATCTACAATGGCCGGACCGGCCACTACTTTTTCCCAGCTTACAACGCCGTATTCTTTTTGCAGGTATTTTAGTAAAGCAATGTCATCATCGGTGCGCGGCGAAAAATCAGCATGCCCGCCTTCAGTAGGAAAGGGAAAATGATTTTTTCCGTTCCAGAACAAACCGGCCTGGCCCAATCCCGTTCCGGGTGCATTGATGGCCATATTACCGGTGCTGTTTTCATTGCCGGGGTGCAGGATAATGAAATCATCTTCCGTTAACCCTGCCAGTCCGTAGGCCATCGATTCCAGGTCGTTCAACAGGAATACCGCTTCCACGCCCATCGATTTTTTTACTTCCTGTATATCTATATCCCAGCTCAGGTTGGTCAGGTTTACTTTTCCATTCAGCACGGGACCGGCCACACCCAGGCAGATCCTGTCGGGCAACGGGCATTTCTTTTCTGATAAGAACTGTTGCATAATGGCAACGCACGATGCATATTCTGCAGAAGGGTACCTGCCGGTTTCCACTATCTTCAACCCGGCATCGGTAACCTGGTAAAATGCCAGGTTGGTTTTAGTTCCTCCGATATCGCCAGCCAATACGGTAACCCCTTTTTCGCCTAAGTCCGAACGCTTTGGAATATGCAAATTTTTTATTGTCATAGTACAGGTACTGTTTTTAACGTGGTTAATTCCTTCCCTTTGCAATAATAGGCTGTAAAACTAATGAACTTACCAACTAAGTTAGAAGATAAACTCACATATAATCTGACCGTTGTCTGAACTGGGATTCATGGGATTCATCAGATGGATGGGATATGGATACTACCTATCGGAAGTGCCTTGGGATTGCCTTGGGATTGTAGGCGAGTTGTCTGGGAGTTGCCTAATAGTTGCCTTACGTACTAGGGGGTCCAGGCAATAACCAGGCAATTCCCAGGCAATACTTAGGCCATTAGACTACCATTACCCTGCCATTCCAGGACTATAACGCTACGATCTTCGCCAGCAATTTCCATAACTCATTGATTCGTTCAACATCGGCACATCTACGGCTGTGGTACGGCTGTGGTACGGTTGATCCTGCCTGCATCTACGGCTGTGGTACGGCTGTGGTACGGCTGATCCTGCCTGTATCTACGGCTATGGTACGGCTGTGGTACGGCTGATCCTGCCTGTATCTACGGCTATGGTACAGTTGTGATACGGCTAATCCTGCCTGGATCTTAGGCCGTGGTATGGCTGATCTTACTTATTGCTGTATCTGGGGCTTACTGTATATTATCAGCGCAATACTACCGCTCACAGCTCTACAGGTGTAATTGTTTGATGGATAATTAAATTAATAATCAAGTAATTGTGATGATTTATTCCAATTAAACAAAAGGTTTGTTTCTTCGATCTTATCTCTTTTCTCAACCATGAAAGTAAAAAGGCTGGATTTCCCGGCCTTGTGTTTTCATATTTGAGCAGACTTTCAATAGGTTGCCTTCACTTTAAATATCAATAAAGCTATTAAGTATTTGAAATTCAGTAAATAAATATTATTTACTGTGATTGCTATCCCTCTAATATGAATTTTATTTTTCCTCTTTTTCTACTCGTCTGGTTATCCACTATTTAGGAGGAATTGTGTAAAAATTAATTTGGTTTTTTCCTTCGGACTACAATATTCCACTCGGCTCCGCTGTTTATATGGAAAGAATCGGCCATGTTACCCATGTTTATGGCCAGCGAAAAGTTCATCAGGCTGTTCAGATAAGCCAGCGTTTTGCCCTGCGGCACGTCTCCGAACGTGTTTACAAATTCAACATCCTCGTCAAAGACCAGGATGCCATTTCTATTGATATTTACCTCCACTTTTTCTTTAGGTTCCACGTGTAACACTTTGAAAATCGAATCGTTAATATTAGTCCAGATGTTGCCATATTGAACATCAAGAATGGGTATGTTACCCAGTATTGAATCCCCCTGAACCACAGCTTTTTGGTAAGGAATGGTCACCACTGCAGGTGATAATTCCCGGCCTACCTGTTCAAAACTGATCACCCCGGCCGCCAACCTGGCCCCGGTGTACGCATATACGTCCCGGCCATGAAAAGTGTACGATGCCTGTGAGTTTTTCCTTCTATTTAATTCTTCGTTGATCTCGCGTATAGATTCAATTCCAAGTGATTGAGCTATTAATGTAAGGGTGCCATTATCGGGCGTTACGAAATAGTGCCCCGTTTTTGTTTTCAGTACCACCGATTTTCGGCTGGTGCCCACTCCCGGATCCACCACCGAAACAAAAACTGTCCCGGCCGGCCAGAAAGGCGCGGTTTGCTGCAACCGGTAAGCGCCTTCCCAAATATTGTAAGCCGGGATCTCATGGGTCAGGTCGTACAGTTTCAGATCCGGGTCAACGCCCGTGGCTACGCCCTTCATGGCGCTCACGGCTCCATCCTTTAATCCAAAATCAGTTTGAAATACAACAATGCCGCCGCTTTTTTTGGGAGTGCAGGCGGTTCCTATACAAATTATAAGCGCGATAAATAGCTGGGTCTTTTTCATTTGATAATTTTAAAAAATGGCTATTTTTCAAATTTATATGGATTTATTAAAAACAATAGAAAAGGAGCATTCCAAAACGCAATGTGAGAAAATAGTAAAATATGTGGGGGGCGATAAAGACCGGTTTGCGGAGCTGATGCAATTGTTTTTAAAAGGTGAGTACCGGGTAACGCAACGGGCCGCCTGGCCCCTGAGCATTTGTGTGGAGCACCACCCGGAACTGATAGCGCCCTGGTTTAAACAGATCCTGCCCCTGTTGAAAAAGCCGGGTGTGCATATTGCCGTGGTCAGAAACGTGGTACGGCTGCTTCAATATGTAAGTATTCCCAAAAGCTTTCACGGACAGGTAATGAACGATTGTTTCGAATTTATTGCCGATAACAATACCGCCCCGGCCATCAAAGCATTCTCGCTGGCCATTCTGGAGAACCTGTCGGCTCATTACCCTGATATTAAACCTGAGCTAAAACTAATCATTGAAGAACGCTGGCCGTATGAAACGGCGGCTTTTCACTCAAGAGCGAAGAAGATCCTAAAGAAGTTGTAGGTTCAATGTTTTCAGGCCTCCCCGCTCTCCTGGAATGCTGAATTCTATACCTTTTTTTTCCTGGTCAACTGGTTAACTGGTCAACTGATCAACCTGTCTCTGCCTTTCAAACCACCCGCTTACTATACACATTAATCTCCGACCCTTCGGCCAGGAAAACAGAAACCGGTGCCTGGTCTTTCAGCACCGAAAACGAAGGCCCATACAGGTTGCCAAAATCGCAATTAATGGAGTAGTCATGAACGGGAAAAACATTCCAGCTGGGATGAGATACCTGGTATTCGCCGGTGAGGTGTTGGTTCATCCTGGAGTAGCCCCAGAAATGTTCGGTAATAAATTCTTCCTCACTGCCAGCCTGCAGGGGAAATTTTGTCAACCCGGTTTTTACTTCAATGCCGTTCCAGCGGTTATTGAATTTCCAGTGGTAGCCCACATGCTGTTCGTTGTCGGCCATATGCACAAAATGCTTCATGGGCAGTGTAATATAGCGCTCTTTAAACAGCGAATTGGCAATAAAGGTAATGGCCCGTTTGGGAACGATCTCTTTTATAAACACCACGCCGCGTTTGTATTGGTCATTTTCTTTGTAGCGAACATAAAAACGCAGGTTCACTTCGGGAAAGCTGGTATGAAAGGGTATGCTGATGCGCAGTACCCGGGTATCATGAAAAAGAAATCCAACCAGGCTTACATAGGTGCAGTCATTAAAAGTGTCCAGACTGGTTTTGGCAGGTAAGAATGGTTGCAGCATGCCGGGATCAACCACATAATTGGCCATAATAAGCCGAAGCCATTGCGCACTGAGGAACTTTCTTTGTTTCATAGTAGTGCGTAAAGGTACTGTATATTGACTACTTCGGATTTTGATACAGACCGATCACATTTCCGGCGGGGTCGCTAAAACGGGCGGTTATCTCAGGCGCATCTTCGCCAACCGGTTGTACAATAGTGCCGCCATTAGTAATCACTTTGGCTATTGTTTCTTCAATATCGTCTACCATAACATACACCAGCAAACCGGGAGTGGTAGTCGGCGTGCGGCCTTTTACCCAGGCGCCGCTCACTTCACCTACCCCATCATCAAACGCAGTGGCGCCATCGCCGCGTTTGCGAATCTTCCAGCCAAATACTGCTTTGTAAAAATCAGCAGAACGTTCTATGTCCTCAGCAGCCATTTCAATATAGCAGATCTTTCCATTTCCATAAGTGGGTTGTTTGTCCATCGTCATAGTTAAATGGTTTTATCCGTGTGTTATTTTACTGTAATTTACCCAATAAATTGCGGATACGCTTAAAGTCTGTTATATGAAAAATAATCATACCTGTAAATTGGCTGTACTGCTTTTCTTCCTGACCGCAATGGCTGCACGGGCCCAGAATTTTCCTTCCAACATCGACGAATCGAAGGTGCAACCTTATACACTGCCTGATGTGCTTCAGCTACCCAACGGCAAAACCGTTACCAGCAGTAAGGAGTGGCAACAGGTACAACGGCCCTATATTTATCATTTATATGAGGAATACCAGTTCGGGCGGTATCCAACAAAAAAAATATACAGTCGCTTCAAGGTACTTGAAACAGACAGCAAGGCACTGGATGGAACAGCTACCCGCAAACAGGTGCGTATTTATTTGCATCCTGCCGATACATCGGTGTACATGGATGTATTGCTGTACATCCCCAATGGAGCGAAATCACCAGCCCCGGTTTTTGTAGGGTATAATTTCAGCGGCAATCATACCATCACCACGGAAAAAAATGTATTGCTTAGCAACCGGTGGATGAATTTCAAAGGGAAAGGCGTAGTGAACAACCGGGCCACAGAAGCCTCGCGTGGCACGGATACGGCCGGCTGGTCATTAAATACCATACTGGAAAAAGGTTTTGCCGTGGCTACGGCTTATTATGGAGATCTTGAACCCGATACCGCAACGGGCTACACAACTGGCATTCGCACCACGTTAAAAGAGGTGCTGAACATTCAACCCAATGAATGGAGCGCCATGGGCGCATGGGCCTGGGGGTTAAGCCGGATCGTTGATTACCTGCAAAAAGACAGCCATATCGACGCCGGTAAAATTGCCCTGATCGGACATTCCCGCCTGGGCAAAGCCGCTTTATGGGCCGGCGCCAGCGACCCGCGTTTCGCGCTGATCGTTTCCAATGAATCGGGTGAAGGCGGGGCCGCCTTGTCAAGAAGATGGTATGGTGAAACCGTGCAGATCATCACGGCCCATTTTCCGCACTGGTTTGCCGCAAAATATAAAACCTATGGCGACAATGTGAATGCCTTGCCGGTTGATGCACATATGTTATTGTCGTTAATGGCGCCGCGGCCTTTATATGTGGCCAGTGCGGTTGAAGATACCTGGAGCGATCCGAAGGGAGAATTCTTAAGCGCCAAAGAAGCCAGCAAAGTATATGCTTTGTTTGGGAAGAAAGGGATCGGGACCGATAGCCTGCCGCCCCTGCACCAACCGGTTGGCGGCACCATTCGCTATCACATCAGGGCCGGTAAGCATGCCGTAACCTTATATGACTGG
>JAJKIL010000241.1 GCA_021154515.1 Niastella sp.
CTGGAAACTGGTAAAAAAGGTATTGAAGAACTGGAATTCGTGAACCGCCAATCCGGCGTCAGCAACCTGGTTATTGATTTCACCCTTGCCCGTGGCCTGAACTACTATACCGGTATCATTTTCGAAGCAAAGGCCCCGGCCAACGTTAAAATGGGCAGTATTGGCGGCGGCGGTCGCTACGACGACCTTACCGGCCTGTTTGGCGTGCCCAATATCCCCGGCGTGGGTATCAGTTTCGGAGTCGACCGCATTTACGATGTCATGGATGAACTGAAATTGTTCCCCGAAGGCGTTTACACCGGCACCCAGGTACTTTTCTTTAATATGGGAGCCGAAGAAAGCAGTAAAGCGTTCAGCACTATGCAATTACTGCGTAAACAGGGCGTGCGCTGCGAGTTGTACCACGAATCGGTAAAGATGGACAAGCAATTTAAATATGCAGAAAAGAAAAATATCGGATTTATTGTAATTATTGGCAGTACAGAGATACAAAATAATACAGGTGTTGTTAAAAATTTAAAAACAGGCACCCAGCAAACCGTATCGCTTGCAGACCTTAGTAATAAATTGTTTATTTGAGTTCGTATTTTAAACAAATTGATGATATGCAACGTCACCTACTATCACTTTTACTGCTTGCAGTAGCCCTTACCAGTATCGTATCCTGTAGCAGCGATAAAAAAGGTATAGCCATACCTAAAGATGCCTCCTTTGCTTTACATGTTAACGTAAAGTCGCTTACCTCAAAAGTAAGCTGGCAGGAAATTCAGCAAAACGAGTGGTTCAAGGAAGCATACGCTAATGAAACCGATTCATTTGCTAAAAAAACACTTCAGGACCCCGCCAATTCAGGCATTGACGTACAGGGCGACCTGGGCGTTTTTATAAAGAAACAAAACCAGGGCGGCTACATGGCCGTTGAAGGTGGCATAAAGGATGCAGCTGCTTTTGAAACCTTTGCTACCAGCGTTAACAAAGGCGGTAAAGTGGTTAAAACAGGTGATGTAAGCGTGCTGAACACCGGTCTCAAAAGCCTGGTGGCCTGGACGAGCAGCCGTTTTGTTTTCATTTCCGATGTGCCCATGCCTTCGCTTAGCAACCGTTTCAACAGTGCTAATCCCGATGCCAATGAACCATTCTCTTTTACAACGGATAGCTTACAAAAATTCGCCGTGGAGTTGTTCGACCTGCCTTCAAAAAACAACCTGATCAACGATGAGCGTTTTGTTTCTGTAATGAAAGAACCGGGCGATATTCACTATTGGGTAAACGCTGAACAATATTATAACAGCCTGGGTGGTATGTTATCATTGCTTAAAATGAACGTACTGTTCGAAGGCAATGCATATGGCGCCGCCCTGAACTTCGATAATGGAAAGATCACCTTTAAATCAAAGGCCTTCGTCAATAAGGAATTAAAAGCCCTGATGGAAAAGAATGCCGGCAGCAAGGTAAGCACCGAGATGATCAACCGCATTCCATCAAAAAATGTAGTGGCTGTATTTGCCTTCAAATACCAGCCACAAGGCTTTATAGACCTGCTTAAATTGATGGGTGTGGATGGTATGGTGAACGGCTTCCTGGGCAGCGAAGGGTACAGCACTGCTGAATTTGCAAAAGCCACTAAAGGCGATGTACTGTTATCGGTAAGCGATTTTGAGATCAAACACGAAACAACCATCCCCAACCCTGATGGCGGTGCACCGATGGTGATCAAGAATGATATGCCGCATGCAAACATCCTGTTTGCCACTTCTGTGAACGAAAAACCTTCATTCGATAAGCTATTCAACATTCTGCAAAAAAAGACGCAGGCAATGCCGGAGATCACAAACAATGTACATTTTCAAATGAACAACGATTGGTTTGCAGCCAGCAATTCTCCTGAGCAGGTGAATGCCTTTTTAAGCGGTGGTAACAATAACTTTCCCTTCACCAGCCGCATTAGCGGTAAATCGTTTGGTGGTTATATCGATCTTCAGCGTTTAATGAGATCAGGGGGCCCTGCCATTACTGACAGCAGCGCTAAAGCCGCGTTAGATCTTTCTATTGGCATGTGGCAGGATGTGTTCATGGTCAGCGGTGGTCAAAAAGACGATGCCTTTGTTGGCGAGGTGGAAATAAACCTGGTTGATAAAAGCACCAACAGCCTGAAACAGCTCAACAAATACCTGGATGCAATGGGTAAAACCTTACATCCCAAACGCAATCAAGGCGATGCGCAGGTAAGGTATACCGACCCGGCAGCAGCAGGTCTGGCGGCGCTTGAACCAGTATTACATCCGTAAATAGCACTATATTTAAATAAGGAACAAGCCTGCTCACCGGAACAACACCTACGGGCAGGCTTGTTTCATGATTCAGTAATTATTTCGCAGCATGCAACTCCAATTACAGCAGGTGTTACCTGTTTATTTCGATGAAAACCATCGTACCGGGTCCGAAATATGGCGCCAGGACCTCACCTTCACAAAAGGCGAGTATATAAAGATCGTGGCACCATCAGGCAGCGGTAAAACCTCGCTCATGCATTTTTTGTATGGCATGCGCAATGAGTATAATGGCAACATCGTATACAATACAGCTGATCTCAGGAACTATACGCCGGAAGATTTTGCCGGTTACCGGAAAGATCATGTGAGCATTGTGCTCCAGGACCTGCGCCTGTTTCCCGAACAATCGGTACAGGAAAATATTGAACTGAAACGGCAACTGAATCCTTTTCATCCCGCAGAAAAGATCAGGGAGATGGCGGAAAGATTGGGTATTGGCAACAAGCTGGCATCCAAAAGCCGCATCTGTTCCTATGGTGAACAACAACGCGTGGCCATCATTCGCGCGCTGATGCAGCCCTTCGATTTCCTGTTGCTCGATGAGCCTTTTAGTCACCTGGATGATAAGAACTCGCAGAACGCGATGCAATTGATGCTTGAAGAAGCCAAATTGCGCAATGCGGCCATCATCTTTGCCGACCTGGAACGTATCGACTGGTTTCCGTACACCCGAATTTTTCATTTGTAATCATTACCCGTGGTAGTATCATTTAAACCCATTCGCTCCTTATTGCAAACAGGCACCAACACCGGCTCCCGCTGGTTCTCCTATGTTGGTTTAGGCATTGGCGTATTGTTGTTGTTGTGCTCCATTCAAATGTACATCAACATTCAGCAGTTGTTAGGTGGTGAAAGCCAGCGCAAGGAAGGTTCTGATTTTATTTCCATCTCCAAAACCATCACCAATGAAACCATGGGCCAGCTGGAGAAGAACCTGTTCAACGCCAATGATATTAAAGACATTGCTGACAAACCTTTTGTAGAAGGCGTATCGCCGCTCACCGCCAACCGCTTCCGGGTACAATTAAGCGCTGGTGACATTATTCCCTTCAGCACCGATATGTTCCTGGAGTCGCTGGACAATAACTTCATCGACACGGTTCCTCCCAACTTCACCTGGAAGGAAGGACAGGATTACATCCCCATCGTTTTCTCTTCCGACTTCCTGGAAATATACAACGTGTTTGCGCCCGGTTATGGATTGCCGCAATTATCGGCAGAAACCGCTTCGCAGGTAGTAGTATTCATTACCTGTTACGGACAAAATGGGGAGAAGCAAACTTTCCGTGGTTCCATTGTAGCGTTGAGCGATCGGGTTAATTCCATCATTGTTCCCAAAAACTTCCTCGACTGGGCCAATAACAAATTTGGCAATACCACCGATGTAAAGGCTTCCCGCCTGTATATAAAAACCAGGGACGCCAACAATCCTGATTTTTTAAATTACCTGCAACAAAAGAATTATAAGGTAAACAAGGATAAAACAAAATTCGGCCGCGTAAAGCAGGTGCTGCAGGGCATCTTTAGCGGACTGGGTATTTTTGGTTTGCTGGTAGTGATCCTGGCGCTGATGCTGTTCTCTTTCTACCTGCAGTTAATGATAGCCCGCAGTAAAGACAACCTGCAATTATTGTTGATGATGGGCTACTCCCCCAACTGGCTTAGTAAAAATGTGTCAAAACAATTTATTCCCGTATACGTATTGGTGGTGCTGGTTGCCCTGGCGCTCACGGAAGGCATGCAATGGGCCTTTCATCATTTCGCCATGTTCGACCGGCCGGAACTGTCGTCCCTGTTGCATTGGGGCGTATTATCAACAGCCATCTTTTTAATTGGCCTGTCGCTGTTAACCAATTATCGTATGGTGAGGAAATTGTTGTATAAGCTGGTGTAATTCCTTCGACTTCGCTCAGGAGCCAAATATCTGTTTCAGGTGATGCTCCATGTGCTCCACATAATCGATCGCCAGCCATTCAAGGGTCTTTGATTCACCGGAGGGAATAATAATGGTATAGGGCAGCTTCTCAGCAGGAATAGTGCTGATAATATTGACTATTTGCCTGTTCAGCATGCTCCATAATTGCAGCATATGCTCAAGCGGCAATTGCTGATACCGGTTAATAACCACCAGGTCGTCCTGCTGATATCTTAATACAGTATAAGGCTGAGGAAAGCATTGAATATCGGTAAACCGCTTCAGGTTATTGATAGCCGAATCAATTAAATGACCCAGTATTTCCTGTTTCGACCATTTGCCCGGAGCGGGTTTGTTCAATAAAATTGCCGGGGAGAACTGGTTGAAATGCTGCGGAACTTCCTGAATGTGTTTTTCCAGCTGGGATAAAGCGGTTTGCAGATCCATAATTATTTGGTTGAGCTTGCAAACTAATAATACTTATCTTCTTATCAATACTTTCTTTTTGAACGGTTCATCCGTTCATACTGCTTGCTTACAAACTCACGGGTAAAAGTTTCTTTTACGGTAATGCGCACCCCCGCAGCGCGCCATTGATCAACCAGTTTGCACATCGTAGTATAACTGGCATAGTTACTTAAATGAAATTCATTATCATAAGTAACCCCTTTATAAGTAAACAGTAACGTATTATTGTTACCATGCGTTGCCTGGGGTGTTAAAAGCCCCTCACGACGAATACGATAAATAAACCCGTCGTAGGCGTTTATATGCAATTCTATGCTGATATCCTTAATAGGATATCGCTCCTTTCCTACTTTTATAAACGAGGTTGATAATGTTAACAACCGGCTATCGAGCGACCGGAAGTTGAAGACCGTCTTTTTTGAAATACCCGCGTACACCAACGGGATAGCCCATATGCATAAAGCCATCCATAAAATGTACGCAGGTATAATATCGCAGAGAAGCAGGTAAACTATAAACATGCCCACTATATACAACACCACTAAAAAACGCGCATACGGGTTGTATTTGTAAATAAGCGTGTTGAGTACGGTTTCCTGCATAAAAGTTTATAAAATTATTTCTACATTCTAAACACCCTCATAAACAATGGCTGCGCCTTGTCCAACGCCAACGCACATGGTAGCCAGGCCATATTTGCTACCGCGCTTTTTCATTTCATGCAGCAAGGTAGCGGAAATGCGTACGCCACTGCAACCCAACGGATGACCAATAGCAATAGAGCCACCGTTCACATTTACTTTGCTGGGGTCCAGTTTCAGATCCTGCATACAGGCAAGGGATTGCGCCGCAAATGCCTCATTCAGTTCAATCAGATCGAGATCATTAACAGTAAGACCTGCTCGTTGTAATGCTTTTTGGGTGGCCGGTACAGGACCAATACCCATAATGGCCGGGTCAACACCCGCTACCGCCATCGATACAATGCGGGCCAACGGTTGCAGGTTGTATTTCTGTACTGCTTCTTCACTGGCCAGCAGCATAGCGGCAGCGCCATCGTTGATGCCCGATGAATTACCTGCCGTAACGGTTCCGTCTTTTATAAATGCAGCACGCAGGCCCGACAGTTTTTCCATGGAGGTAGAACGCGGTGGCTCGTCTTTTTCAAGGAAGATCTTTTCATCCTTCCCACCAAAGATCTCCACGCCGCTTATCTCATTCTTCCATCTGCCTTTTTCCAGGGCGGCAAAGTATTTTTCCTGGCTTTGCAGGGCAAATTCGTCCTGGGCCTGGCGACCTATTTTCCATTGCTTAGCCACATTCTCGGCAGTTTCGCCCATGGAGTACGGGTAGTATTTATCGGTGAGTTTTTTATTGGAGAAACGCCAGCCTATAGTTGAATCCACCACTTCAGGCGTACGGTTCCAGGCGCCGGATGATTTCAACTGCACGAAGGGGGCGCGGGTCATGCTTTCAACCCCGCCGGCAATCAGCAGGTCGCCATCACCACACATAATAGCGCGGGCTGCATCCTGAATGGCCTGTAAACCAGAGGCGCATAACCGATTAACGGTATTTCCTGGTACGGTAACAGGCAAACCAGCCAGCAAAGCGGCCATCCGGGCCACATTCCGGTTGTCCTCCCCCGCCTGGTTGGCATCGCCGGCAATTACATCTTCAATCGCATTCACGTCGATGGAGGCATTGCGTTGCAATACCGATCTTATCACATGGGCCAGCAGATCGTCGGGGCGGATGGTACTTAATGCGCCACCATATTTTCCAATAGGTGTTCTAACCGCATCTATGACATATACTTTCTTCATATAGTTTTTTGTTTGAGCATCCTGAGCGGAGCCAAAGGATAGCGTCCGCAAAGTAATTGTAAACAATTCAATTGTTAAGCAAAAGATTACTCATTAAAACAGCCGGAAAGCATTAATAACCATATTTTCGCGGCCATTTTATGAAAAATCCTAAAACAGTGCATCTTACATCAAATCGTTCCGTTATGAAACAGACCATGTATTTACTTGTTGCCGCCCTTTTCTTTTCGTGTCAGCAGCAAAAGCAAATTACCGCCGAAACCACATCCATTAAAGGCGACTGGCAAGGTGCCATTAAAAATGATTTTCACGCCCGCAGCCGGTTTATCAGCTTCGAAGATTCCGTTTGCACCAACAGCCAGCCCTGGGGCAATGATTTAAAGTATACTATCAACCACGATACTATATTTATTCAAAGCGCGCCCAGTGACAAATACCAGCAAAAATATCAGTATACGATCCTGAAGCTGACCAACGATTCGCTGGTATTGTTTTCAGACTCTACGGACGGTATTCCTGCAGAAACAATCGCCCTTACAAAGATCGAAAAGAAAAATACCGTTCAACCATCCGCCATCTACTTTGCCAGTGGCGCCTGTTTTGGCACCTGCCCTTCTATGTATTTTGAAATAGATTCATCACGCAACTTCACATTTTATGGCGACCGGTTTGCCGACCCCAAAGGTGGATCCCGTGGTAAATTAAGCGCGGCCGAATATGAATCCATTCTTAACCAGATCAATAAAATGCCGCTCGATTCCCTGCAGGAATTTTACCGCGCAGGTTATACCGATGCCCAAACCCGCGCCATAGCCATTGAAGCCGGTGGCAAGTTGATTAAAAGCACCGTGTATGGGTCTGAAAAAGAGCCGGTAGAATTGTCAATCCTGTTGAACAAACTGATGCATGTGTATGAGCATGTGTCTTTACAGGCCGATACTACCGTAACCCTCGACTATTTTTCAAAACATCCCGCAGCAAAACCCACTACAACGCTGACTATTTTCCCCGAACCTAAAAACTAAGGTTTTGCTAAAAACAAGCCGTATCAACGGGTAAAACGCGTTGACATACATATTACTACCTATCAACGACCGGGCCGGTTAGCTAATCCGCCCCGGTCGTTGTATCTTTGCGGCATGTTAAAAACGGCACAAAAGAACATCAGGCAGTTGAGCCTCTCTTCGCTGGAACAATATTTTGAAACCCTGGGCGAGAAGAAATTCCGCGCCAAACAGGTGTATGAATGGTTGTGGCTGAAACAGGCCCATTCTTTCGAGGCCATGACCAACCTCAGCAAAGAGCTGCGCGCCAAACTGTCCGAAAACTTTTCTCTGCCGGCTTTAACTGTAGACGCCACCCAATATTCTGCCGATGGCACTATTAAATCGCGTTTCCGCACCACAGACGCTCACATGGTTGAAGGTGTGCTGATTCCCACAGACGAGCGTAAAACGGCTTGTGTGTCGTCACAGATAGGCTGTTCGCTCAGCTGCAAGTTCTGCGCTACCGGCTATATGGACCGCAAACGCAACCTGGAGTTTGATGAGATCTATGATGAGGTAGTGCTCATTAACCAGCAAAGCGAGCGTGTGTATAATAAAAAGCTCACCAACATTGTGTTCATGGGCATGGGTGAACCCCTGCTTAACTATAAGAATGTAATGCATGCCATCGAGCGCATCACCTCGCCCGAAGGACTGGGGATGAGCGCCCGCCGTATCACCGTTTCTACTGCGGGTGTGGCCAAAATGATCAAACAGCTGGGTGATGATAAAGTGCGGTTCAAACTCGCGCTTTCACTGCATGCAGCCAACGATGTAAAGCGTAATGAGATCATGCCCATCAACGAGACCAATAACCTCAGGGCATTGATCGAGGCGTTGAATTATTTCTACCAGAAAACAGAGAACGAGATCACTTTTGAATACATCCTCTTCAAGGACTTTAACGATAGTTTAAAGGATGCCGATGAACTGATCAAGATCTACCGCCAGGTGCCTGCCGACCTCGTGAATATTATTGAATACAATCCCATCGATGCCGCCCGTTTTGAAAAGCCCGAAGAAGATACCGTAAATCAATTCATGGCCTATCTCGAACGCAACCGCGTAAACGCCCGCCTGCGCCGCAGCCGCGGTAAAGACATCGATGCGGCCTGTGGACAGTTAGCGAATAAAGACCAGTTGTAACCCCCAGCCCCTAAAGGGGAGTTTTGCACAACATAATTTTGAAGGCCGGGCATGTACCCGGCTTTTGCGTTCTATGAGCTTTACTTGCTTCGCACTCTTGTACGTCCGGTTCGCTATTCAGCTTGTTATTACTTAAAATGAATTGATAATCAATACACTTCGCAATTCGCAAATTGCGAATTGAAATAATACTTTACAATGGAATAATTCCTTAGACTGAATATTGTACGGATATTTTCCGTACATTTACTAAAACTTTGAAGATATGAAAGCTTTAGAAATGACAAGGTTTGATGCAAGATTGTCTGCTGAACAGAAAGAATATTTTGAACTGGCAGCGAATTTAGGTGGGTATAAAACATTGTCTGAGTTTGTAATATTTTCAGTGAGAGCTCAGGCCGATAAAATTATTGAAAAGCACAATGCTATTTTGGCTTCTCAGAAGGATCAGGAAATTTTCTTTAACGCTATTATGAATCCTGGCAAGCCTAATAAGAAACTTAAAGAAGCTGCCACCCGATATAAAAAGTTAATAGCAGGAAAATGAGTTATTTGACAATTCCTTTGAACGCTTCTAATAAAAAGAAAGATTTTAACTGCGGAAAGCCACTTCTTGATAACTATTTGCATACGCAGGCAAAACAGGATGTTAAAAGGAAATTATCGGCTTGCTTTGTACTTGAAGGCGACCACGGCATTGTACAAGGATATTATACGTTATCCAGTGCTTCCATTAAAAAAGATATACTCCCTGAGGCAATTGTAAAGAAATTACCTCCAGCTTATAGAGATTTTCCTGTTACATTGCTTGGCAGGCTGGCTGTAGATAGTTCTTACAGAGGGAAACGCCTGGGAGAATTGCTTTTATTAGATGCTTTAAGAAGATGTTATGATGCTTCTGAGAATATTGGCTCAATGGCTGTGATAGTAGATCCGTTAGACAGGGATGCTGAAATGTTTTATTTAAAGTATGGCTTTATAGCATTACCAGATAGTGGCAAAATGTTTATACCAATGGAAACTGTTTCAGAATTGTTTTAATAAAGTAGAACTTACTGTTAAAGTAATAACTTCGACATTTGATATTGGACATTCAACATTCGATATTTCTATTGTTCTTAACCTTTTCATTTCTAATTCTTAATTTTTAATTCCTCCTTTAACAATTCCCTCCGCTCATCCCCAAAACTCTCCATCTACGAAGATTTTCTTACCTCCGTTAAACCTGTGGGCCTGGTAGCCGTCTACTTTACTGTTACGAGATTATTTAACAAACCTTGCCAGAGGATTCACCCCTCAACCGGCATCTAACAAAAAAGATAGAAAACAGTAAAATCAGAAATTATGAAACAGGCATTTATAGGAATGGTACTGGCTGCTTTTGTAGCTACTACCGCTTGTGCTCAGGATCAATCATTAAGCAACGACCGTCCCCCCATGCACCGTCACCACGGCGATGCCCTGGCGCAGCTGAACCTCACCGATGATCAAAAGAACGAGATGAAAACCATCAATGATGACTTTCATCAACAAATGACCGATCTTAAAAAGAGCGAGGATAAGATAACCGTTACCGAGTGGAAAAGCAAGATGGCTACCATACGCAAAGACCATCATGAAAAAGTGGAAAAAGTATTGACCGATGAACAAAAGGCCAGTCTGAAAAAAATGCATAAAGAACACGGCAACCGCTTCCGCCAGGATAAGCAAAACCGGATAGAAAGAATGAAGAAAGAGCTGAACCTGACCGATGAACAAACAGCCGCCGTGGAAAAGAATCTTAGTGAAAGCCTGATAAAAATAAGAGGCGTACATGATGATAAATCGCTCACCGACGATCAAAAGAAAGCACAATATAAAACCATACAGGATAAGCAACAGGAAGGCCTGAAATCGATCCTTACCCCTGACCAATGGACTAAATTCCAGGAACTGAAGAAAAATCACGGGCACGGAAAGCCTGTTCAATCATAAAAATTTCCTTTATTATTGAGGCTCTTCCCGTTAAAACGGGAAGAGTTTTTTATTTCGTACCTTCGCCGCTCACTACTGTTGGAAAACAGCAAACTACTACACAATGGCACAAGGTTTTAACAAGTTTATGGGTAAGGGCGACAGCGGCGCCAAAAAGAAAGAACGCATCCGTCAGGAAAAGAAAAAAGTCCGCCAGGAAACCAAAGAATACTTCGAAAAGAAAAAGCAGGAAGCCAGGGAAGCAAGGGCTAAAGGCCAGGCTGGTGGTTATCAGGCGGATAGAGGTAGACAAGAACATTCGGATAAAAAAGCGGACTTTAAGGCACAAGGAAGAAAAGCCACCAGCTTCAGAGCGCAAGCTGTAGGTAAAACAGCCGAAGGCAGAACGCCTCAGGAATTAGGGTTCAAACCAAAAGCCGGAGGGAAAGCTTCAAGCTTCAAGCCGCAAGCCACAAGCAAAACAGCCGAAAGCAATACAGGAAAAGCATCAAGCTTCAAGTCACAAGCTGCAAGCAATACAGGCAGAAAAGCACCAACCTCCTTCCCGACGCGTCGGGAGGATCGGGGGGAGGCCAAAAACTTCAAGCCTCAAAATTCAAGTTTCAAGCCTAAAGCAGAAAGCAAAACAACCACAGGCCACAAGCCTCAGGCGACAGGTAATAAACCTGTGCTGATAAAAGGTAAAGCTCAAAAAGGGGAGACCCAACCAGCAACTGATAACAAGCCAGCGCCAACCGGCTCTATGCCCCTGAACAAATTTATCGCCCATTGCGGCATCTGTTCACGTCGCGATGCAGTTGACTTCGTGAAAACAGGTAAAGTGATAGTGAATGGCGCCAAAGTATTGGAGCCTGGTCATAAAGTAACCGATAAAGACGATATTAAAGTAAATGGCAAAAAGCTATTTGTCAGCAGAAATCTCGTTTACATTCTGCTCAATAAACCCAAAGACTTCATCACCACTACCGAAGACCCGCAAGGCAGAAAAACGGTAATGGACATCCTTCGGAATGCTACCGAAGAACGGGTATATCCCATTGGCCGGTTAGACAGAAACACCACCGGTGTTCTGTTACTCACCAACGATGGCGAGCTGACGCAAAAGTTATCGCACCCCAGCTACGAAATAAAAAAGATCTACGAAGTAAAGCTCGACAAGCCCCTTACGAAAAAAGACTTTGAAACCATCCTGAGTGGCGTTACACTCGAAGATGGCATTATTTCGCCCGATTCAATGGCTTATGCCGACTCAAAAGACAAAAGCGTGATCGGTATCGAGATCCACAGCGGTAAAAACCGCATCGTTCGCCGCATCTTCGAACACATGGGCTACGATGTGCGCAACCTCGACCGCGTAATGTATGCTAACCTTACCAAGAAAAATGTAGACAGAGGTAAATGGCGCTTCTTAACCGAAAAAGAAGTACGCCTGCTGAAATTCCTGAACGCCTCTTATACGAAAAACAAAAACGCTACACGTGGTTAAAGCATCATTGGAGATCATTGCAGAGAACGATCATTTTATAGTCATTAATAAACCGCCGGGATTATTAAGTATTCCCGATCGCGAAGGAAAAGAAGCTTCCCTCAAAGAAATATTACTACAGAAATACGGACAAATATTCACCGTTCACCGGCTCGACCGTGAAACCAGTGGCATCATCGTATTTGCCAAAGACCCGGAAACGCATAAATTCCTGTCGCAGGCTTTTGAAGAAAGAACGGTGGAAAAGTATTATCAGGGCATTGTGAATGGCACCTTAGCCGAAAAACAAAAAACGATCGAGGCGCCCATTGCCGAGAACACGGTAAAAAGAGGGGTCATGATCATTCATCAAAGAGGTAAACCTGCCATTACCGATTATGAAGTGCTGGAAGATTTTGGCAAATTCTCCCTGCTGCAGTTCCGCATTCATACCGGCCGCACCCACCAGATCAGGGTGCATATGCAATATGTTGGTCATCCCCTGGTGTGTGATGAATTATATGGTGATGGGTTACCAGTAAAAATATCTTCCTTTAAACGAAACTATAAGCTCAGCAAGAACGAGGAAGAAGAAAAACCCATTCTCGCCAGAACCGGTCTGCATGCCCAACGGTTACGTTTTACCGATATGGAAGGGAATACATATGATTTGCAGGCGGAGATGCCTAAAGATATGAGAGCGTTATTACAACAATTAAGAAAGAATGCGTAAGAAGTTGAAAAGTTAACCAGTTGACGAGTTAACTGGTCAACTGATTAACTGGTTAACTGGTTAACTATTTGTACACAATACCATCTTTCATAACGAAAGACACCTTCCCCATCACCTGAACATCTTTAATAGGATCTCCTTCAACTGCAATTATATCCGCCAGTTTCCCTTTTTCGATACTGCCTATCTTGTCACTTACCCCAATCAGATCAGCTGCTGAAACAGTGGCCGATTGAATGGCTTCCATCGCCGGCATACCCACTTCCGTCATATAAATAAATTCCATCCAGTTCTTTCCATGCGCATACACACCGGCATCGGTGCCAAAGGCAATCTTCACACCTGCTTTATAGGCTTTGGCAAAAGTGCTTTGTATTTTTGGTCCTATCGCCAATGCTTTGGGTGTTACCAGTGCAGGATAATAACCAGGTTTCTTTGCGGAGTCAGCCACCGATCTTCCGGCTGTAATGGTAGGCACATAATAAGTCCCATGCTGCTTCATTAACTGCATCACCTCTTCATCCATTAAGGTGCCATGCTCGATGCTGTTCACCCCTGCCCTTACGGCCCTTTTCATGGCTTCGGCGCCATGACAGTGCGCAGCCACTTTATACCCATAATCATGCGCCGTTTCAACAATGGCCTTTATCTCGTCCTCGGTAAACTGTGGGTTCTCCCCGCTTTTGGCAACGCTTAAAACACCCCCGCTGGCGGTGATCTTTATTACATCACTCCCCTCTTTATATCGCTGCCGTACGGCCTTGCGGCATTCATCAGGGCCATTGACCACACCTGCTTCCGGGCCAGGATCACCCATCAGATCGTCTCTAAAGCCATTGGTAGGGTCTGCATGGCCACCCGTAGTAGCAATGGCCTTACCTGCTGTAAAAATGCGTGGACCTTTGATCAGTTTTTTATTGATCGCATTTCGTAGTGAAATATTAACGCCAGTGCCGCCCAGGTCGCGCACCGTGGTAAACCCGGCCATTAGTGTACGTTCTGCAAACACTACCGATTGAAAAGCGTAATCAGCCGGGTTGTAAGTAAACACCTCCTGGTATCTTGTAGGACTGGTTTCATGTTCAAGATGCACATGACAGTCGATGAGGCCGGGAAGAACGGTTTTGTTTTTAAGATCGATCACTTTATCGGTGGCCGCCGGCTTTGTATAACCAGCCTGTACCTCCGTGATGGTATTGCCATCTACAATAATAGAATATTCAGTAAGTACCTGCCCTTTGGTAACATCGATCAGCTTACCACATTGCAGAATGGTGCGCTGCGCAAGCAGGAGTACGGGGCTACAGATCAACAACCCAAGCAGTAGTTTTCTCATGGTATGAGTTTTACTGGAAGATAAGCTTTTTAAATAGCTTATGGCTCATAGTTAGTCAGTTTATCGTATTTGTACAGGCCAAATGATATATGTAACTTTAAGTATATAAACCGTCCTGTTACTATGTTTGGTTTATTCTCAAAAAAGCAGCCCGGGTGCCCCATCGACACCAATACCCGTCTTTGGATGGAACAGGCCTTTGTTTGGCTCGTGCAGGAGTTTGGACAAGACAATCTACTTACAAAGCCCATGCTTTTTCCAACCACCGAACACTTCCCTTTTCCATATGATGGCTCCCTCGATTCATTTATACAAACCGCCCACATCGTTGCCCGCCAAATGGAAATTGACCTGGAAACAATCAACCTCGATCTGTATAATGAAAGTGTGCAGGAAATAAAAAATGATCTCGGGTTCAGCCTGTTTACCCAACCTGATGAAACCAGTGAAACACCCTTAACAGCCGGTTTATACTTTGGTAAAAATGCAGCCGGTAAATTCGATGTATTTATAGAAAAGTATAATTTACAGGATCCTGAAAAACTGGTAGCCACTCTTGCACATGAATTTGCGCATATAAAACTGTTAGGAGAAAAACAGCTTTCTTTTAACGATGAGTCATTAACCGATTTAACCACGGTTGTATTTGGCATTGGCGTATTTAATGCCAACTGTGCTTTCAGGGAGATCAAAAATTTCAGGGTGCGCGGCCATAGCACCCTTGGTTACCTGAAACAACGCGAATGGGGTTACGCATTGGCTTTGTATGCTTACTTCAGACAGGAAAAAAATCCTGACTGGATACATCACCTCACTCCTAACATCCGATCAGACTTCAAAAAAAGCACTTCTTTTATTTACACCAATCCAGATAAGATATTCAAAGAGAAGTACAATCCCGGCAAACAGTCTTAAAGTCTTAAAACAACGATCCCCCGATAAGATCAGGGGATTGTGTAAATATCGATATGTCTTTATCAACCTTATTTGTTCGGCTGAGGCGTATAACGCAGGTAAGGTTTAACAACCTTAACGCCTTTAGGGAATTTCTTGATGGCGTCCTCAGTAGAAACTGCAGGAACCACAATTACATCTTCACCTTCTTTCCAATCAGCTGGTGTAGCCACGCTGTAATTAGCGGTCAGTTGCAGTGAATCAACCACGCGCAATACTTCGTAGAAGTTTCTTCCAGTAGATGCCGGATAGGTGATCATCAGTTTTACCTTTTTATCGGGTCCTATCACGAACAGTGAACGTACAGTAAATGTTTCAGAAGCATTGTGGTGGATCATATCGTACAAAGTAGCCACGTTTTTGTCTTCATCAGCGATGATGGGGAAACCAACAGTGACATTTTGTGTTTCGTTGATATCATTTATCCAACCCAGGTGTTTATCAAGCGGATCAACACTAACAGCCAGTACCTTTACATTGCGTTTGGCAAATTCTTCCTGCAATAAAGCAGTTTTGCCTAACTCAGTAGTACAAACAGGTGTATAATCTGCAGGGTGAGAAAACAGGATACCCCAGCCATTACCAAGAAATTCATAAAAATCAATATCACCGGCAGTGGTCTTAGCCTGGAAGTTAGGAGCGATGTCGCCTAATCTTAAACTCATATACTAAGTATTTTAAGGTTGATAAAAAGAATGTTAATGATTGCTAACACTTTAAAGGAGTACGAAGATACAAATCCCTACCCATAAAGTAGACTTATATCTTATTTTTTGTTTTTCAAGTAAAAAATACCATTTTACTGGTAGTAGCGGCTGTAAAATATTGGATTATTACTAGTTATTACTTCCCGGCGGCCTTGGTCAGGGATTTACTGCCGAACCGGTTCTTTACATCATCGATAGCCTTATAAAGCTCGGTCTTTTTTTCAACATCACTGAACAAATTTGTCTGCACGGCTTCATCAACCAGCTCACTCAGCCGCACGCCCAGTAATCTGACAGGCTTACCTTTTCGGTACAGCTTGTGAAACAGGTCTTTAGCCTTGGGTATTAGTTCGTCGTCATAAGAAGTATACACAATGCTGGTTTGGCGGGAGGTTGTTTCAAAATCGGGATAGCGTATTTTAACCGCAATACATCCGGCCATTTTATTATCCTGACGAAGCTCATACGCCACCCGTTCCGTCATCCGTACCAGTTCATTCATCAAGCGTTCAAGATCGAGAATGTTTTCTTCAAAAGTACTTTCTGTGGAAATGGATTTTGCTTCGTGATAGGGCACCACTTCGCCGTGATGAATTCCATGCGCTTTATGCCACAGATCGGCGCCGTATTTACCAAACCGGTTCTCGAGTATTTCAATGGGGTGCGCGGCCAGGTGTTCTATTGTTTCAATACCCAGGTCGCGCAGGGCCTGAAAAGTATTGTCGCCTACACCGGGTATTTTGTTCACTTTTAAGCCAGCCAGAAATTCTTTTTCCCGCCCAAAGGCAATGTGCAGGTAGCCATTTGGTTTGGCCTCGTCAGTCGCAATTTTAGCCACCATTTTATTAGCCGCCAGTCCAAACGAAATGGGCAGCCCGGTTTTATCCATGATCTCCTGTCGCAGATCGATGGTCCATTGATAAGGGTTGAAATATTTATCCATCCCTGTTAGGTCAAGATAGAATTCATCTATGGAGGCTTTTTCGAAAAGTGGGGCTTTGGCGGCAATGATGTCGGTAACCCAGCGCGAAAAGCGACTGTACTCACCGCGGGTGCCTTTTACCACAGTGGCATGCGGACATAACCGCATGGCTGTTTTCATGGGCATGGCGGAATGGATCCCAAATTTTCGGGCTTCGTAACTACAGGCGGCCACCACGCCCCGCTCACGTCCACCCACGATCAGCGGCAATCCTTTTAATGAAGGATTGTTGAGGCATTCAACTGAAACGAAGAATGCATCTAAATCAAAGTGGGCTATGATGCGTTGGGAAATGCTCATGGTGAATGGTCAATGGCCAATGGTGAATCTATTGCGAATTTACGGTATAAAATCCGGCAGTCGTGAAACGGCAAACGTGAAACGTGAAAGGGCTCCCGAAATCACAACCTCGCTTCTACATTCACCTTTCAGGCCTCCCCCCAACCCCCTACGGTGGAGGGGGAGAAATACAGCCTCTTGCCATTACTCAACCTAATAATTTTTCAAGCTTCCTACTTCCTATTTCTTACATCTTATTTCATGCTTCCTTTATCAACCCTATCAACGCTATCAACTTCCTACTTTATACCTCTTAACCTTCTTCGGCCTCGTCAACTTGTCAACTTGTTAACTTGTCAACTCTGTCAACTCCGTCAACCCTATCAACATCCTCCTTTATTCACCTAACCAACTTCTTCCTGGTTAACTGGTCAACTGATCAACTGGTCAACTCAACTATATATATCCAACAACCCCTCAGGCAGCTCCACATGCACCTGTTTCTTCTTCCTGTCTATCTTAAGCAGAAAGTCTTCGTGCACTGGAATCAGGGCTTCCTTGCCTTTTAGATCGATCCTGCAAAGAAGTTGATGCGGTTGTTCAATGATCTCCAGGATTTCACCCAGGTCTGTTCCCTCATTGATGATATGATAACCCAACAGCATTATGGGGGCCGATTTGGAAACATATTTCTCAAACTCCTCCTGCGGCAGCCAAACCCGCTTTTGCATCAGTTTATGGGCTGCTTCTTTGGTATCGATGCCTTCGAACTTCAGGAATAATTCATCATCGTTCTTTATGCGCGCTTCTCCAGCCAGGAAATAAGGAAGCATTTCATCTTTCTTATCCTCAATAAAAACGGCTTCCAGCCCTTTTAACGAGGTCTTTTTCCCTAGCTGATGTTGCAACACTACTTCTCCCTTCACCCCAAAAGTGGCCACTATTTTTCCAATGCTGTTGTAATTGATCATAAGGCGCAAAGGTAACTTTCGGCAGCCAAGGGCAATGCAGGGGCCGGGTATTTTGTGGAACCGTACCCGGTCTTTTTTTGACCTCACAGGGACCTTACAGGGACATAACAGGGACCTCACAGGGACCTAGAAGGGATTTTATCCCTGTTATGTCTCTGTTACCTCCTTGATTGGTCCCTGAAAGCTGATGTAAAATCCCAACCAGATCTGGCAAAAAAATGGGCTGCAACCCACCAGTTGGCGGGCAGCAGCCCAAAGTTTTTCTCCCCCTATTGAAGGGGGCTAAAAGAAAAAAATCCCGTTAAGGATGAACCTCAACGGGATTTAACAAGTTGACAGCTAGCTATACTGCGTAGGATTATTCTCCTCTGCGCGGTCTCACCGGAGGTCCACCTGCACCTCTGCGGGGTCTTCTATCCCTTGCTTCTGTTTCCTGGCGCTTCTTAACCTGGACTTCGTGCTCAGCATGCCACTTCTGGAATTTCTCCATAGCGGTAGCTTCGTCGAATAGACCCAGTTTCACACCACGCAACAAATGTTTCAGGTACAATACACCTTTGTACGACAGAATTCTGCGCACTGTATCAGTGGGTTGAGCGCCTTTGTGCAGCCAATCCAAGGCTTTCTGGCGATCCAACTGAATACTTGCAGGAACTGTAAGCGGGTTGTACGTACCTAACTTCTGGATAAACTTTCCATCACGCGGAGAGCGTGCATCGGCCACTACGATGAAATAAAAAGGTCTCTTTTTAGACCCATGGCGTTGCAGTCTGATTTTAACTGGCATCTTAAATAGAAATTTAAATGCGTGAACAAATAGGGTTACTTTCCATTATAACGATTGCAAAAATAACAATCGACATGATTTTTCCAAATTTAATAATTCAGAAGAAATTTTTGTGTTTTATCATGCCATCATTCTGAATAAAATACGCGCGAAATTGTTGATAAGTTAGCTGGTAAACAAGCCGATAGACCCACAATTTCATAGTGAAAAAAATTTTTCTAGCGCTTCATTCCCATTCGCCCCATCGGCATTTTATTCATCATTTTCATCATCTGTTTCATTTGCTCAAACTGCTTCAAAAAGGCATTTACCTCGTTAATGTCTTTTCCTGAGCCTTTGGCAATGCGTTGTTTGCGACCCATATTTATCAGATCGGGGTCTTCCCGCTCCTGTTTGGTCATGGAGTTGATCATAGCCTCGATGCCCTTGAAAGCATCGTCGCTGATATCAATATCCTTGATGGCTTTACCAACACCCGGGATCATTCCCAACAGGTCTTTGATATTACCCATCTTTTTTATCTGCTCCAGTTGTTGTTTAAAGTCTTCGAAGTTGAACTGGTTCTTGCGGATCTTCTTCTCCAGTTTGCGGGCCTGTTCTTCATCGAACTGTAATTGCGCCTTTTCAACCAGGGTGGTAATGTCACCCATACCCAATATACGCTGGGCCATACGTTCGGGGTAGAACACATCGAGCGTATCGAGCTTTTCGCCACTGCTTACAAACTTGATGGGTTTTTGAACCGTGTATTTGATTGAAAGGGCGGCGCCACCACGGGTATCACCATCGAGTTTGGTAAGCACCACACCGGTGAAGTCAAGGCGATCATTAAACGCTTTTGCGGTGTTCACTGCATCCTGACCGGTCATGGAGTCAACCACAAACAG
>JAJKIL010000242.1 GCA_021154515.1 Niastella sp.
ACGGGCAAGCTGGTAGATACCCAGGAGAAAAAAATATATGCCGCAGCTATAACCGTAGGTAACGGTAAAATAGAAAGCATCACTCCCATTGATGACGAAAGCGCCGCACAGCACTATATTTTGCCTGGTTTTATAGACAGCCATGTGCATATTGAAAGTTCCATGCTGGTGCCGCGTCAGTTTGCGCGGCTGGCAGTTGTACATGGTACAGTGGCCACCGTCAGTGATCCGCATGAAATTGCCAATGTATGCGGCATGAAGGGTGTTGAATACATGATAGGGAATGGTAAAACGGTTCCCTTTAAATTTTTCTTTGGCGCGCCCAGTTGCGTACCCGCCACTACATTTGAAACAGCCGGCGCTACCCTCGATACGGCTGAAGTAGCGGCCCTTTTACAAAAAGAAGAAATTCACTATTTAAGTGAAATGATGAATTTCCCGGGTGTGTTGTACAACGATCAGGTGGTGATGGATAAAATATGGGCCGCCCGCCGGGCAGGCAAACCCATCGATGGGCATGCACCGGGTTTGCGCGGCGACCAGGCCCGCTTGTATATTGAAGCCGGTGAACCGGGCAATGTGATCATCAGCACCGATCACGAGTGTTTTACCCGCGAAGAGGCATTGGATAAACTGGAATATGGGATGCGCATCATCATCCGCGAAGGAAGCGCCGCCCGCAACTTTGAAGCCCTGATCGATTTGCTGAACGATCACCCTGAAGACATTATGTTTGGCAGTGATGACAAACACCCTGATAGCCTGGTGGCTGGTCATATAAATAAGTTGTGCGCCCGGGCAGTTGCTAAAGGCATCGACGTGTTCAAGGTATTGCAGGCTGCGTGTGTAACCCCCGTATTACATTACAACCTTCCCGTTGGGTTACTGCGGGTTGGCGATGCGGCTGACTTTATTGTTACCAGCGATCTGCAACAATTCAATGTACTGCAAACCTATATCAATGGAGAACTGGTGGCTGAAAACGGCACCTCCAACATTGCCTCACAAACCTCTACCCACATTAATAATTTCAATTGCGGTGCAAAGACCGCCGCCGATTTTCAACTACCGTGGAAAGGTGAAACAACCATCCCGGTTATTGAAGCGCTGGACGGACAGTTAATCACTAACAAACTGATGCTATCACCCAAAACCCATGATGGGCAGTTAGTGAGTGATACGGACAGGGATATTTTAAAAATGGCTGTAGTGAACCGCTATACTGATGCCGTAGTAGCGCTGGCATTTATAAAAAATACAGGACTACAACAAGGGGCCATCGCTTCTTCCGTAGCGCACGACAGTCACAATATTGTAGCGGTGGGCGTTGATGATGAAAGCCTGTGCCAGGCGGTAAATGCGGTAATAGCGCAACAAGGCGGCGTAAGCTGCGTGGGCCCGCAGGGCTTGCAGGTATTGCCTTTGCCGGTTGCCGGCCTTATGAGCGCTGAAGACGGGTATGAGGTTGCCCGCTCCTATACTGCTATCGATGCCATGGCCAAATCACTGGGTTCCACCCTTTCAGCACCCTTTATGACGCTGTCGTTTATGGCATTGCTGGTAATACCGCATTTGAAATTAAGCGACCTGGGGCTGTTTGACGGGGATGCCTTTAAACTGATAGCACCCTGACAATGGAGATATTAGGTGACTTCACAGATAAATCACTGTTTTACTAAAATATTCTTTATATCTTTAGAAGCAACCATTTACTATTACCTGCGCCTTTCCTCTGAAGCAATAAAGGTTTAAGCCGTATACCAATTCTGGAACCAAAACCTTACGTGATGCCGATAACAACAGTAAACCCAACGCATGGAGTGGAAGAATGGTTATCTAAAACTATCATTCCCGAATCTCCCTTCACACTATTTGTAAAGAACGTACACCCGGTAAGTACCGAGGCTCAGGCATTTATTAATCAAAAGGCCTACCCCTGCCAATTGAACAAGGGTGAAATGCTGGTTTCGGCCGGCGCCGTTTGCAAAAATGTATACCTCATTCGCAAAGGCATTCTACGCAGTTATATAAAAGAAGAAAAAAAAGAGATCACCACCTGGATCCTGGGTGAACAGGAACTGGCCACCTGCATTACCAGTTTTGGCTTACAGCAACCTGCACGCGAAAATATTCAGGCGCTGGAAGATTGCGAATTATCGACCCTGAGCTTTGATGACCTGCAATACCTGTATGATAATTTTCCCGAAGCAAACATTGTGGGCAGAAAAATACTGGAGCGGAATTATCGCGAGGCGGAAGAAAGGGCCTTTATTGCCCGCCTGATGGAAGCCACTTCCAAATACAAACATTTTATAGCCACTAAAAGCGACCTGCTGAACCGGGTTCCCCTGAAATTCATTGCTTCTTACCTGGGCATGACGTTGGAAACGCTTAGCCGGATCAGGAGTAAGTTGTCCCGGAGTATTAATGGTATCAATGAGTTAAATTAGGTCTGCAATCGGCAGTCGGCAATTTTAGCCTCGCGCTAATCAAGCCTCGCTTAATCGTGAAACGTGAAACGGAAAACCGTCTGCGCAGTAGCTCGCGGATTCGGTGATATCCCGGCAATGTGCCCTGGAATCGCGAACAAATGCTTCCTGCCCACAACTCAATAACTTAAGAACTCAATAACTCAATAACCAGCTTCTTCGACTCCGCTCAGCATTACTTCCCCGAACTTGAAACTTTGAACTTGAAACATAAAACTGTTTTTACCGGCAATTTCTCCGGTTTTACCGACATATGCCTTCCCCCTGTCGGCCTGCGCTTGCCTGATGACCCTGCGCGGGATAGCTTTGTGTAAAATTATTAATCAAATGCGCGATAAATCACTCAAGGAACAGCGGAAGGCCTTTAGAAGAGAAAACAGGAAGGCGGGGCTGAGAAAAGGAAAAAGAAGCGGTAGTGTGCTGGCCGGCCTGCTGTTAATGTGCGTTGGCGGCTTATTACTGGCAAAGGCCTTTGGCGTCCCCTTTCCTGAATGGATGTTCACCTGGCCAATGATCGTGATCGCATTTGGCTTACTGGCTGGCGCCGGTAATGGCTTTCGCGATCCGGGTTGGGTAGTTATTTCAGGCGTAGGTACCGTATTCCTGCTGCAAAGAATATGGCCCGACACAAGCATCTACATGTTCCTTTGGCCAATTCTCATTATAGTTTTAGGTTTTATAATCATTGTGGCCCCCCGCCGGCACCGCATGTGGCACGATCGCTGGGAAAAATTTAAGGAAATGAAGGAAGCAGAAGGCTGGGGTAAAGACGAATGGCGGAACTGGGCCGATAAAAAAGACTGGCGCAGGTCTGAATGGAAAAGCTGGGCCCATAACCAGGGCTGGCAAAACACCTCACAGGCAGAGCCTATTCAATCTGTTCCTGTAACTGACAACCCAAACCCTGAGAACACCACCACTCCCAATAACCCCGACTCAAAAGGGGGCTTCGACAACTGGGTAGAAGCGGTGACTGTGTTTGGCAACATCAAAAAACGGTTATATTCAAAAAACTTTAAAGGCGGTGATGTGGTATCCATCTTCGGCGGGGTAGAAATAGATCTAACCCAGACCGATTTCAATGGAGCAATAACTATCGAGATGACCCAAATATTCAGCGGCGCCAAACTCATCATTCCACCCCACTGGCAAATACGCTCTGAAATGATCGCCATTTTTGGTGGCATTGAAGACAAGCGCCCACCACAGGCCCACTATGACGAGAATAAAGTACTTATTTTAAACGGTACTACTTTCTTCGGTGGCCTTGAAATAAAAAGTTACTAATAATCTTATTCCTCCCAACCATTAAAAATCTATGATATGAACTGGTTCCTGGCAAAAATAGTATACCAAATCGTTTGCGGAGAAGGTGATCACACCGCCCAATTTGACGAACAGTTGCGACTGGTGCAGGCCGCTGACGAAAACGAGGCCTTTGATAAAGCAAAAGCAATAGGTGAACAGGAGCAGGAGATGTTCCTGAACCAACAACAAAAACTGGTGACCTGGCAGTTTGTGAATGTATGTGAGTTGTATAAAATATCAGCGCTTATTGACGGTGCTGAATTATATTCTCGGATACAGGAAACCGATAATGCCGGTTCGTATATTGATCTGGTAAATAAAAAAGCCGCTCATATTAAAGCTGCCAATACGCACAAGTATTTACAGTTATTCTAGTATCTTACCTATAACCAACTTTAATCAAACGTGGCACTATCACCACTTGGCACATTCAAGAACAAGATCATTTTCGTAGCAGCCTGGCTTGCCTGGTCGCTGATGCAGGTTAAAATATTGCAGGATTGGGGACTGCCCGGGCGCATAGCCGCTATGGACAGCCTGGTGAGCAATCTTTTGTTAGCGGCGATCACCGTTCTTGTTATTAATAACCTTAAGTATTACCGGCCCAAAAAGGGAAAGTACATTTATCTCATCATCGTTTGTGCAGTAAAAGCCTGGTTGTGGAGCGTGATGGTGAAATATGTCATGCAAAACATTTATCCCGATGAAACCGGTTACCTGCAATTCCTCGACCGGTTTATGTCTATCCGGTTTGATATTGCCTTGCTGATAACCTTATGTGTAGCCCTGATTAGTGAGTTGTTCTATACTCTGGAAGAACAAAAAGACAGTGAGCATCGTAAAACCGATGCGGAGAAAATGGCCCGTGAGGCAGAGTTGTATAAACTGCGTCAACAGTTACAACCCCATTTTTTATTCAACAGTCTGAATTCAATCAGCGCCCTGATAACCATTCAACCGGCCCAGGCGCGGAAAATGATACAACAGTTGTCAGATTTTTTAAGAGGGACCCTGAAAAAAGAAGATAACCAGTGGATAAACCTGGAAGATGAATTACAACATTTACAGCTGTATCTCGATATTGAAAAAGTGCGCTTCGGCCACCGGTTAAACACCACCGTTCTCAGTGAAACCTGCGATAAACTGCAATTGCCCAGTATGCTGTTACAACCCCTTGTTGAAAATGCCATCAAATTCGGGTTGTACGATACTACCGACGCCGTGACCATCAGCATTGTGGCTACGCAGGAAAACAATTACCTGGTGATCACCATTCAAAACCCCTTTGATCCCGAAACCTCATCGCCCAAACAGGGAACTGGTTTTGGATTAAGTTCGATACAACGAAGATTGTATTTATTATTTGCGCGGAA
>JAJKIL010000243.1 GCA_021154515.1 Niastella sp.
CTGCCGCGTAACAGCCGGGTGATATTTTTCTGGTGGGTAAGCAATACCAGCAGCGCCACAGCTATGGCAAACCCCCGGTATAAAAGCTCTTTTTCATTAAAGATAACCAGGATGAAAACTGCGAAAGCCACGCTGGCTAAAATAGAACTGAGTGAAACGAAACGGGTGAGATACAGTACAAGCAGGAAGATCCCTACACATAAAACGGCTACTATCGGTTGAATGGCCAGGATCATCCCAAATAAGGTGGCAACTCCCTTTCCGCCTCTGAAATCGGCCCAGATAGGGAAAATATGACCCAGCACAGCAGCTAAACCCAGTCCAACCATGAAGTTGGTGCGATCGAGCTCACTTGCTGCACCCATATAATGAGGAAGTAAAATATACAAACTGGTGGCGGCCACGCCTTTAAGCATGTCAATGATCATGACAAAAGTGCCCCATCTGGAGCCTAAAACACGGAAAGTATTGGTAGCACCGGCATTTCCACTGCCGTATTCACGGATATCGATTCCAAAAAACGCTTTACTAACCCAAACCGCTGTTGGAATAGAGCCGATCAAATATGCTAGTACAATGAGTAAAACCTCTTTCATTGTATAGTTGGTTGAAGTTAGATGACGAAAATATGGAAAAAAAGTTAATTAATTGATAACTATTGGGTTCTTGGGGTTATTATTTTTTAAACAGCAAACACATCCAATCCCCTCTCATTTTACAATCAACAACTGATAATCCATTGTTTAATGCGCACTTCTCAATATCGGGTCTGTCTCCCGCTAAAAGCCCGCTCATAATTACAACGCCGTCCAATATTAAATGTTGTTTAATTTCAGCCATATTTGCAATAAGTACATGCTTATTGATATTGGCTAAGATAATGTCGAATTCTGTTGACATTTGTAAAGAATCTGCCTGGGAAAGCGTAATGTTTGAACAGTGATTTAATGCAATATTTTCTGCTGCATTGTTTATGCTCCATTCATCGTTGTCGATAGCGGTTATAGAAGCGGCGCCCAGTCTTTCTGCGAGTATGGCCAGCACCCCGGTTCCGGTTCCAAAATCAAGTACATTTTTACCGTCAAAGGATAGCTGCTGCATACTTTGTATCATCAAATGCGTGGTGGCATGGTGACCGGTGCCAAAACTCATTTTAGGCGTGATGATTATTTCATGCTGTACACCTTGTAAGGGTTCATGAAAATGCGCCCGGATCCCGCAGAAGTCAGAAATAATAACCGGTTGAAAATTCTGCTCCCATTCTGCATTCCAGTTGCGCGGGGCAATCACTTCTTTGGTGATGGTGGTTTCAGTGCCTGTGATCAAATTAGCAGTGTCGGTTTCATTGTACTGGTCTTCAGGAATATACCCGGAGATATAATTTAGCCCTTCTTCAAACCCTTCATAACCCAATTCGTTCAGTTGCGCTACCAGTATCTCCTGCTGTTCTTTTGATACAGGTTGGAATTTGATGTGAATATAATTCTGCATGATAAATGTGAAAAGTTGACCAGTTGACGAGTTAACAAGTTAACCAGTTAACTCGTCAACTGGTTAACTTGTCAACTAAAAAAAGAAGGCCTGCAATTTTCACTACAGGCCTTCTTTTATTCTTAAGACTTAATTAAAAACTAAGCTGGATTTTCTGGTCTTTTTCCTTCAGGTTTCGGCATCAGGATCTTGCGGCTCAGTTTAAACTTACCGGTTTTGCTGTCAACACCGATCAGTTTTACTTTCACCACATCGCCTTCTTTCAACACACCTTCCATGGTTTCCAAACGCTTCCAGCTGATCTCACTGATGTGCAGCAAACCTTGTTTGCCAGGCAGGAATTCAACAAAGGCGCCGAATTCTTTAATGCCTTTTACGGTGGCTTCGTATACGGAGCCTATTTCAGGCACAGCAACGATCCCTTTGATCCAGGAAACAGCTTTTTCCAGGCCTTCTTTAGCAGGGCTGAATATGCTTACTTCACCGTAGTTGCCAACTTCTTCAATGTTGATGGTAGCGCCGGTTTCGCGTTGAATTTCCTGAATGATCTTACCCTGGGGCCCGATCACCGCACCAATGAATTCTTTGTCGATGAACAGTTTTTCCATTCTCGGTGCATGTGGTTTCACCTCAGTACGGGCTTCGGCAGTACACTCATACATCGCATCCAGAATGTGCAGGCGGCCTTTGCGGGCCTGCTCCAGCGCTTCGCGCATGGTGCTCATGGCCAAACCGTCGATCTTGATATCCATTTGTACACCGCAAATACCATCGCGGGTACCGGTTACTTTAAAGTCCATATCACCCAGGTGATCTTCATCGCCGAGGATGTCGGTAAGGATGGCATATTTACCATCGGTTCCGCGGGTGATTAAACCCATGGCCACACCACTTACGTGTTTAGGAAAGGGTACACCTGCATCCATTAACGCCAGTGAACCGGCGCATACAGTAGCCATAGAAGAAGAACCATTCGATTCAAGAATATCGCTCACGATACGAACCGTGTAAGGATACTCATTGCCTGGCATCATTTTTTTCAGCGAACGCATGGCCAGGTTACCGTGACCAACTTCGCGGCGGCCGGGGGCGCGCATCATTTTCACTTCACCGGTTGAGAATGGCGGAAAGTTATAGTGTAAAATGAATTTTGTATAATCAGATACAGCGGCGCTTTCAACCAGCAACTCGTCTAAAGGAGTACCTAAAGTAACGGTTGTAAGTGATTGTGTTTCACCACGTGTAAACAGGGCTGAACCGTGTGGAGAAGGCAGGATGTCGATCTCCATGTTCAACGGACGGACCTGGTCGAGCTGGCGGCCATCGAGGCGAATGCGATCGTCAAGGATCATGTTACGCACCACTTCCCATTGCAGGTCGTCGTAATATTTTTTAGCCAGTTTCTTCACGGCATCATCAGCATCTTCACCCAGGCTGGCGATCAATTCATCTTTCAAAGTATCGATAGCTTCACTTCTGGCATGTTTGGCAGAAGCAGAGCGGGAGATCTGATAGATCTTATCCTTTGCAAAATCGGCCACTTTTTGTTGCAGCTCGGGGTTTTGCTCAGGTTTGGTATAATCCCTTTTACTGGCTACACCCACTTTGGCACGCAGTTCATGCTGTGCTTTAATTTGCTGGCGAATGGCTTCGTGGGCAATTTCCAGGGCTTTTACCAGGTCTTCCTCCGCACATTCATTGCCTTCACCTTCCACCATCATCAGGTTTTTTTCGGTGGCCCCAATGATGAAATCCATATCGGCTTTAGCCAGTTCAGTACGGGTAGGGTTTACAATATATTGTCCTTCTATGCGGGCGATCCGCACTTCAGAAATAATTTCTTTAATAGGAATATCCGAAACAGCCAGGGCTGCAGAAGCGGCCAAACAGGCTAATGCATCGGGCATTACTTCTTTATCGCTTGAAACAAGCGTTATAAGTACCTGAACATCACATAAATAATCTTCAGGAAAAAGTGGACGTAAGGCGCGGTCTATTAACCGGCTAATGAGCACTTCGTAATCGCTCAGTCTGCCTTCGCGTTTGAAGAATGAACCGGGAATACGTCCGGCTGAAGCAAATTTTTCATTGTAATCCACTACCAGTGGAAAGAAGCTTTGTCCTTCTTTGGGCTCTTTATTGGCAACAACAGTAGCCAATATGATACAATTGCCCTGGCGAACAGTAACGGCGCCGTCGGCCTGACGGGCCAGGCGGCCGGTTTCAATAGAAACCTCGCGTCCGCCCCCTATATCAAAAGTTACGCTAATTGGTTGAGAGAGCATAGTGTAAAATGTAGTTTAATGGTCGCTATCACATCCTGCAACAAGGTGGGAATAAGAGCGGAGGTAATCGGCAACCGGTTATTTAAGCAACATGGTCTTGAAAAAATATAATAAAAACAACTATTCCCAACCGAAAAAACAGTTGGGAATAGTTTGTTATTATAATATACACTTATTTTCTGATACCAAGTTTTTCAATTAAAGAGCGGTAACCTTGCAGGTTTTGTTTGCTCAGGTAAGTAAGCAGGCGTTTACGCTGACCCACCAGTTGCATTAAGCCGCGGTGAGTAGAGAAATCCTTCTTATTTTGTTGAAGGTGTAAAGAAATGCTGTTGATACGTTCTGTCAACAGTGCAATTTGTCCCTCAGTAGAACCTGTGTTTTTTGCATTGCCACCGTATTGTGCAAAAATGCTAGAAACTTTCTCGTTTGTTAAATAAGGCATCTCAATTTTTTTAAAAACATCCAGAAATTATCTTCTTAATTTGCCGGCAAAGGTATATAATAAATTCTAATTGAGTGGATAGTATGGGGAAATTTTTTTTGGCAAAAGAACTATTTTTGGCGTTTCAGGTTCCAGGTTTCAAGTTTCAGGGCCGTCAAATTCAGCCCGCCGGGAAACCCCTGCAATCTGTAACTTGTAACCTGAAACTGAATGTTATATCTTCATTCGCAGGTAATTATAACTAAAAACCCTGACCCGGCTACATGAAACGCCTTGTTTTTGCTGTTACCAACGATCTGAACTATGATCAGCGGATGATACGGATCTGTACATCCCTGGCCGAAGCCGGTTATGCCGTAACCCTTATAGGCCGGCGATGGACGGGCTCCCCTGCCCTGGTTCCCCGCCCCTTTCAGCAAAAAAGACTGTCCTGCTTTTTTCGCACCGGCAAATTAAGCTACCTCGAATACAATCTGCGGTTATTTTTCTGCTTATTATTTATAAAAACCGATGGGGTTTGCGCCATCGATCTCGATACCATTCTCCCCTTTTATTTTATCTCCAGGCTAAAAAGCATTCCCCGGGTGTACGATGCCCATGAGCTGTTTTGTGAAATGAAAGAAGTGGTTACCCGGCCCATGGTATATAAAATATGGAAATGGGTGGAACGCTTTACCGTGCCCAAATTTAAACATGGGTATACGGTAAACGATGCCATTGCCCGGGAATTTCATCGCTTATATCAGGTAAACTATGAAGTGGTGCGCAATGTGCCGGTATTACGGCCACTTGCCATTCCTACTAAACTGGAACGATATATTATCTATCAGGGTGCAGTTAATGAAGGCCGTAGTTTCGAAACCCTGATCCCGGCCATGAAATGGGTGAACGCCCGGCTGGTAATTTGTGGTGATGGTAATTTTATGTCACAGGCCAATAAACTCGTAAAAGAAAATGGATTAGCAGGCAAAGTGGTTTTTAAAGGAAAAGTACTGCCTGCAGTACTGCAGAAATATACATTGAAAGCCTGGGTGGGGGTTACTTTATTTGAGAACAATGGCATGAATAACTACCATTCCCTCGGCAACCGGTTCTTTGACTATATGCATGCCGGTATTCCACAATTGTGTGTGAATTACCCGGCTTATAAAGAAATAAACAATAAGTACAATATTGCTGTTCTAATAGATGACCTGCGGTC
>JAJKIL010000244.1 GCA_021154515.1 Niastella sp.
ATCATGGCCCCGATGTTTTGATTAAGATCGCTAAAAGAGTCACTGAGCTGCCCAACGCGCTGGACTAAGAACAGGAAGCTGAAGGCTATGAACTGCTGCACAAGAACTTCTTCGATACCATCGTATTTAAAGCACCAAATGCAGAAGCCATTCGTCAAAAAGCAGAAGCGGCAGAGATCAACTTCCGCTACTATGGCAATAACCTGGTAGGTATTTCACTCGATGAAACCACTACCCTCAGCGAAGTGCTGGATATCTTGTTACTCCTCGATCAACCGAACGACCACAGCGTGGCCAGCTTCAGCGTAAGTGAAGATGCCGTGCTGTATAATATTCCCAACACGTTAACCCGTACCAGTCATTTCTTAACCCACCCGGTGTTCAATACCCACCACAGTGAAACAGAAATGATGCGGTACATCAAACGTTTGGAAAATAAAGATCTGTCACTGAACACTTCCATGATCTCACTCGGCAGCTGTACCATGAAGTTGAATGCCGCCAGTGAAATGATCCCCTTAAGCTGGCAGCACTGGAGCAAAATGCACCCCTTTGCACCAGCCGATCAAACAGAAGGCTATAAACAGATCACCGATGAACTGAGCAGTTACCTGTGCGACATTACCGCCTTTGACGCCTGCAGCCTGCAGCCCAACAGCGGCGCCCAGGGTGAATACGCCGGGTTGTTAGTGATCCGCGCATACCACGCCAGCCGCAATGAAGCCCATCGTAATGTAATGCTCATTCCTATTTCCGCCCACGGCACCAACCCCGCCAGCGCAGTAATGGCAGGTATGAAAGTAGTGGTGGTAAAAGCATTGGAAAACGGTTACATCGATGTAGAAGACCTGAAAGCAAAAGCAGAACAACATAGCCAGAACCTGGCCGGTATCATGATTACTTACCCCAGTACTTATGGGGTGTATGAAGAAACCGTAAAAGATATCACAAAGATCATTCACCAGCATGGTGGACAGGTATACATGGATGGCGCCAACATGAACGCCCAGGTAGGTTTAACGGCCCCTGGTTTAATTGGCGCTGATGTGTGTCACCTGAACCTGCATAAAACATTCGCCATTCCACACGGTGGTGGCGGTCCTGGCATGGGGCCCATTTGCGTAAAAGCGCATTTGGCTAAATTCCTGCCCGGCCACGTATCACTCGGCAACCGGCACTCGTCAATGGGCAATGGCCAACTGACGGCTGAAAATTCCACCAGCATTCACCACGCGGTAAGTGCAGCGCCTTATGGCAGCACTTCTATATTGCTCATCAGCTATGCATACATCAGAATGCTGGGAGCAGCAGGCGTTCGCAATGCCACAGAATATGCTATCCTAAACGCGAATTATATGCGTGCCCGCCTGGAAGGACAGTACGACATCCTGTACACCAACCATAACGGCGAATGCGCCCACGAATTTATTGTTGACCTGCGTCCGTTCAAGAAGAGCGCTGAAATTGAAGCAGAAGACGTAGCCAAACGTTTAATGGATTATGGCTTCCACGCGCCTACCCTCAGCTTCCCGGTGCCAGGCACCATCATGATCGAGCCTACCGAAAGCGAAGACAAAGCCGAGCTGGACCGTTTCTGCGATGCCATGCTGAGCATCCGCGAAGAAATTCGCGCCATTGAAGAAGGCAAGGCCGATAAAAAAGACAATGCATTGAAAAATGCACCGCATACCCAACACGTGGTTATCAGTTCTGACTGGAAACACGGTTATACCCGCGAACAGGCTGCATTCCCGCTGTCTTACATTCGTGAAAATAAATTCTGGCCCAGTGTGGCAAGAGTGAACAACACGTATGGCGACAGAAACCTGATCTGTACCTGTGAGCCGGTGAGTTCGTATGTGGAAGCAGAAGCGTAAAAGATAGTTTTTATAGAAACAATAAAGCCTCCGATATATCAGGAGGCTTTATTGTTGTATACCTGTTATCATCAATCATTCTGCGCCTGGTCAAGGGCGCTGCGCATATCTTTAATATCTTCTATCTGCCATTTGCCATCCTGTTTGGAAACCCAGTACTTCAATCGCCCAACAGTAGGTAAACCAACTGTAACGCTGCCCTGGTCATTAGCCAGCTTTACGTTTTCTACTGTGGATTTTTCAAAACCATTCAGATCATCATTATAATCTTTCGATAACATCACCAGGTCAAAGTCGAGCCCTTCAACAGGCGCTTGCGTGGTGGGCGTTTTTCTCAGGTTGTCGTTACATTTCCTGAAATAGGCGCGCCATCTGTTAACGTAAGAATCTGTTACAAACCCGCTTTGTTGTAATGCACCAAGTAACTTTTCAGTGCCCTCGGTATTTACAACATAATACTTAGCAGAATCGGGATTGGAGGAATGTTTCACCAGCTCGATCTTTTTAAGCTCGTTTACATTTGAACGATACCATCTTGCAAAGTTGAGGATGGTGCCTGCAGGTTGTTTTTTAAATGCTTCATCAGCAGCAGGTGGTGGAGCATTTAAAGCAGCGGTATTACCGATAGATGGTAGGCTGGGTTTATCTGTCGAAGCGCAGGCAGCTAATAAAACCCATGAGCAAATAGCGAGGTGTTGGAGTTTCATACGGTTGGAAATTTTTAAAGGGTTCAGAATAGGTTCATGTGAATTTAATAATTAAAAAAGGCAGATGCAAACATTTGGTTGTTTATTTTCTTATATTCCACCCCACCTTTTCATGATTTAATACATAAATCATTCTTTTAAAGCAGATTATAGTATTATATTTTTGACTAACTGTGATAATATCCCTACATTAGCCTGGCCTCCATCCTGGTAATCCTGCCAATCCCGCTCTACAAACAGGTCCATTCCCATTTTTTTAACCATAAACATCAATTTTATGAGAAAGATCCTTTTAGGTACAATCTGCCTGATTGTTATGGCATCCTGTAAAAATGAACCGGAAAAAACCACACAAACTGCAATGACCGGTGATACGGAAAAAAGGGAAAAGGCGCCTGGCCCCATTGAGTTTGCCGATCAGAAGTATATCGACATGGGTAAGGCCAGCCTGGCAAAGTTTGCCAGCGGCGATATCGACGGCTGGGTCAGTGGAATGGCAGATAATGCGGTGCTGAGGTGGTCAGCGGGTGATAGCATCAAAGGAAAAGACGCGATCGCCAAATACTGGAAAGACCGCCGGATGAATGTTGTAGATTCTCTTGAGACGAGTAAGGAGATCTGGCTGCCGGTGAATGTACACCAGCCACAAAGCGTAGAGACCAAAGGCATCTGGTTATTGACCTGGTACCAGGTACATGCTACTTATAAAAACAAACAATCCCTCACCTTCTGGGTACACATGGATATGCATTATAATAATGATAATCTGGTAGACGAGTGCATTCAATATGTTGACCGGGCGCCTATTAATGCAGCACTGGCTAAAAAAAAGTAGTGAGTTTAAAGTAGGAAGTATGATCTCGATAGTGAATTGGCAAACGTGAATCGGCAGTCGGCAATCCTGAGTCGTGAAACGTCAAACGTCAAACGTGAAAGGGCTCGCTATAGGGCAAAATTCCTCACTCTTTTCATTCCCCGCCCCTTTATCAACTCTATCAACTTCCTACTTTATTTTTTTAACCTTCTTCTATCTCGTCAACATGTTAACTCGTCAACTTGTTAACTTGTCAACTCGTCAACTGGTCAACTCGTCAACTCGTCAACTAACTTCTTCATAACCCAATGCCCCTTCCCTCTATAGGTAACCATTTCTCCTTGTATATCTACAAGAACCGTAACGATCTCCCATTCCCCTTCCAACTCATTATTATTAAACTCCCCTGAATAATTGATCTCCTGCGAAGGAAATTTTGGCAGAAAGCGCGGGCCTGTCTTTTCGTGCTGCCAGTAATGCGGATACCGTTTTACAAACCTGACGGTACTGTCATCAACCATTAACCCCTCAATAGTTGCGGGCGCTTCAAAGTGCGGGGTTGATTCGGCATCGGTACATTTTCCCTTTATGAAACCATTAACAACGGTCAATTCCATTTCAAAAGTGACCGTTTTGCCTCTTAATGGCTCATCGTATTCATTTCCATAGGTATAGGTGCCAGTCCATCTACCACATAACGGATGATCATTCATAAGAAACTTAAATTATGTTAATCTGGTAGACTAAAAATAGTTATAAAACCCATTATATAAAAGAATTATACGGCATTATTTGTCAGGGATTTCAGTGAGCACATAATTTGTTAAAACCCATTTTGTTATTGAAAAGTTATCGTTTTTTCCGGGGTTTATACCTAGCGTACTTTTTGCCGTCTAATAAGTGAAATTAAAATTGAGAAAGATGAAAACGGCATTAATAGTAATCTGTGCGTTGGGCTTAACACTCAGTGCGTCGGCCCAAAAAGTGGTGCGTGTGTACCCGCACCCCAGAACCCATGTTTCAGTAGGTGTAGGATTTGGTGGTGGCTATGGATATTACCCTTATTCACCTTATTGGTATAACCCGTGGTATGCTTATCCTCCGGGACCTGGATATTATGGTTCTTCCAGGCCAACTAAACTTGACCTCGAAATACAGGATATCAATAATGATTACAAGGATAAGATCTGGTCAGCACGTCATGATGAAAGCCTTAGCCGCAAACAAAGACGGCAGGCCGTACACGATCTGAAACATCAAAGAGATAATGATATTCTGCAAGCCAAAAAGGATTATTATAAACGATAAGTAAAATAATCCCGCAGCAGGTATTGGTTGTTTAGGTTATGTGGACAAAGCCCCCCGATATTTCGGGAGGCTTTTTTTATAATTTAGATGGCAGGATCTGGTAATATTCTTGGTTCCATGATCGCGCGGATATCTACCGGCGTTATATTCAACCGGCTGCACCACTGCGTAAAACTTTCATAAATGCCTTTCAGCACATTTTTTTGATCGGGTGTAAGCTCCTGCACATAAGCCCGGCTAATGGTACGAACCGGTAAACCGCGCAATTGCAGGAAGTATTTCGCGCTCATGGGATATGCCTGGTGGATGAGCGGATCAACACGTGTTAATTCAGATTGCAGCCATTGTACATCTGCCTGTTTTGCCGGATCGTTGGCATTGTTACACATCCATACCAGCGCCTCAGGATAAAAATTACCACTGATAGACGACATACCACGTGCACCCATTTGTAAACTGTACATGGCATTGGGCGTGTGCGCATCAAAAAAGTCGAAGCCCGGCACATTGGCTATCTGCAGCTTCTCTTTTACTTTTTCCAGGTCAATGCTGGTGTCTTTGTGGTATTTCAACCGGCCGCTCGACAACAACGTCTCAAACACATCGGCTGATAAAATACGTTTATACGGCGCAGGGCACTCATAGGTACCCATGGGAATGCCAGGCGTTAAGGAAAACATTTTATCGAACCGTTTCAACAAGATAGCGTCACTATCATCTACATTGGCGTAATGCCCGGTGATTAACACCACCGCATCGATACCGGTGTCGTAGATCTTTTTACTGAACTCGGCTTTATCTTCAATGGTCAGTCCGAATGAACCGGTAGCAACCACCGGAACCCGGCCATTCACATACCGCACAATATGATTGGTCAATTCAAGCCGTTCGTCTTCACTGATGCTGTACATTTCACTGCTGAGGCAGTTGGCAAAAAAACCACTCACTCCGGCTGCCAGGTAAAAATCAATCAACCGTTCCACCATATCGAAATCGATCTTTGCCTTCAGGTTGAACGGTGTTATCATTACCGGAACAAATCTTTTTTCCATCCCGTTTATTTTTGATTGTTGTTATTAAAAATACAGGCTTTTCCGCCCCTTTAAAATTAAAAAATTAAATATTGTACCTGTGACGATTATCATTATTTAATATCACGTTGAGAATGAGGGTGTCAGGCGTTCTTTCGGAGTCCGGCCAGCAGCTTGCCCGTTAAAAATATGGTTAAGGTACCTATAACGATGGTCATATTGGCGTGCAGGTTGGTGCGCAGCCAGGCATAATTATCAGGCAACTGACGCGAAAAAGTGATCCAGAGGATCACCAGCACCCCTATAATGACGGCAATGACCGCTTCCATATTCTTTGCTTTACGGGCCAGCAAACCCAATAAAAACAGCCCTAAGATGCCACCCGAGAAAATCCCCGCCAGTTTCCACCAGGCATCCAGCAGGCTTTTAACCCCTATCATCCCAATGCCAAAACTTATGGCCAGTATTCCCATTACTCCCGTAGCGGCATACAGTACCCGCATTTGCGCCCGGGGCGAAGCTTCTTTGTTAAAATACCGCAGGTAAATGTCTTTCAGAAAAACGGTGGCCGAACTGTTCATCCCACTGCTCATAGTGCTCATAGCCGCCGATAAAATGGCGGCAATAATAAGTCCCAATAAACCAGTGGGCACTTCATTCCGCATGAAATATGGCAGCACCCAGTCGCCATAATCAGCGGAGGTAAGATTGCTCAGGGCAATATGTTTTTCCGCCGCCACCTGTTGTTGCAGGGGCAGTATGAGTTCCGGATGCTGATGGTAATACGCAAACAAGGAAGTGCCGATAAAAAAGAACAGCATGCTCACCGGCAAATAGAACAATACACACATCCAGATGCTGCGGCTGGCATCGCGGCTGTTACGCGCTGTATGATACCGCTGGATGTAATTCTGATCGATGCCGAAATTATTCAGGTTAATAAAAAATCCGTACAGGAAGATCACCCAAAAGGTTGACATGGAAAATCCCGACACGCTGAAGCTGCCCAGGCTGAATTTATCATTGGCTTTTCCGGTTTCCAAAATATAATTAAAACCGCCTTTCAGGTTGGTGACTATCAGGTACAGGATCAATAAGGCGCCCAGTGTTTTTATAATGGCCTGCACTACTTCGGTCCAGATGACGGCTTTCATGCCGCCCATCATGGTATAAATAATGATGCAAATTCCGGTGGTGATCATTATAGCCGGCATGGAATACCCGGTGAGTGCTTTCAGCGTTAACGCAATGGAATAAAAAATGGTGCCCATACGCGCCAGCTGTATCAACACAAAACAGATCATGGCATAGGTGCGCGCCCAGGCCCCGAACCGTTCTTCCAGGTGTGTATAGGCACTGATGGCCTCCCTGTTGCGATAAAATGGAACAAAGAACCGCGAAGCGATAAATGCGGCAAAAGGCATTGATAAACTAAATACAAAAGAATTCCAGTTGGCGCCGAAGGATTTACCGGGGTCGCCCAAAAAAGTGATGGCGCTTAAGAACGTGGCGTAAAACGACATGCCCAGCGCCCAGCCCGGGATGGCGCCGGATGCAACGGTATATTGTTCAGATCCCTTATTCTTTCTGCTTAGAAATATACCCACCGCTATCATGGCGACAAAGTATACGGCTATTATTGTTAAATCGACCGTTGGTAAATGATTCATAATACAAGCAATCTAACCCTCGGAGTAAATGTATAAATAAATCGGGCAGGAACCAATATGAAAGAAATATATAAGTGTAAAAAAGACAATAGGACGCGACCTGAGCCCTGGCATGGCATCAGGTGTCTTTTAAGAAAAAATAAACTTTTCCCAACCCTCTTTATTTTAAATTCGTAGTGTATTAGATGAACTTTTAAAATGCAACATATATGAGAAAGCTCTTATTAGCATATGGATTGTTGTTACTGGCCACCAGTGCATCGGCACAGGGGCGTTTTCATGGTGGCGGGTATGGCGGGTATTATGCTCACCCACGTGTTTCCGTAGGTATAGGTGTAGGCATCCGGCCTTATTATCCTGCGTATCCTTACTATGGTTATTCCCCTTATTTTGGGTATCCTCTTTATGGTTATGGCTATCCGTATGGTTATAGTTATCGCTATAGCCGGCCAACCAAACTTGACCTGCAAATACAGGACATTAAGGATGATTACAATGAGCGGATCTACCAGGCCAGGCATGACAAAAGCATGAAAAGAAAGGAACGCAAAAAACTAGTTCATGAGCTGGAACACGAAAGGGATAAAGCAATTATCCAGGCGCAAAAGGATTATTATGAGAGACCACCACAGCGCCGGCATAACTTCAGTTCCAATAACAACTGATTAACAACTCCCGATACATCGGGAGTTTTTTTTGTCCCTTACATAAGTTAATGCCTCGTTAACCCGATGGTATATTATTGTTACAATCGTAACAATTGGGTTTTTTGTCTATTATTTAATGCATTTGATAGATTATAGCTTTTATTAAAACTGACGGGTAAATACATTTGAATCCCTTTAATCAAATTCCGTATTAAAATGAAGTATACACTGGTATGTACAGCACTGTTGTTATCGTTTGTAGCCAACGCGCAAAGTTTTCATTTTGGTCCCAAACTCGATCTGAACTATTCTGCCCTTAAAGGCGATGGCGTGAAGAATAAAGTGTCAGCCGGCTTTCAGGCAGGCGCTTTTGCAGAATATAATTTTAACAAGCACTGGGCCATTCAACCTGAGTTGTTGTACACCTGGAACCCTTATAAAAAAGGGGATGATTTTATGACGTACTATAACAATTCGGGCAGAAGCGCCGCCGGTACCAATATAAACCTGGCGTATATAAGTTTGCCTGTGCTGGCGCGTTATAACCTGAATAAAGTAGTCAGTGTTATGGCCGGACCTCAATTCAGTTATTTGGTATCTGAAGATGAAGACCTGTTAAAAGAAGGTCGCAAGGCATTTGATAAAACCGAAATAAGCGCTGCTGCAGGCGTGCAGGTAAATCTTGGGAATGTAGGTTTTTATGCCCGCTACGTGAAAGGTCTTAATAATATCAATGACGTTGATGACCGCTACACATGGAAATCAAGCCATGTACAAGTTGGCATCGCAGTACGCATAAAGTAAAGTGAGCTGTATTTCCATTTTCACATTTTCGAATTTTCACATTAACTAAAGTTTAGTTGCCAGGCAAAGGTGGGTCGCCTCTTCTCATGTGACGCCCGCCTTTTGCACTGGCTTTTTTGTTGGGTACGGACAACAAGAATATAAATTAGTTGACAAGACTGCCATTCGTAAGTAGTACATGACTTACATATCCACTGCAAACACCTTTGACGATGATCGTTTCGCCGGGTTTTACCAACCGGTTTGCTGACTGCAGCATGTTCAATGTACAGGCTACTCCATACATGGGATCACCCGTGTTTAAAATCACGATCCTTCCGGCATGAGGCGTATTTTTTATGGTAAGCACGCGTCCGCTTACCTGTAATACTTTGTTTAGATAAAATTCATTGGCATGTAAATGATCGGCAGTAAACCGGGCATATAGTTCAGTGGCAGTAACAGGAATACCTGTCGTTGAAACAAGACTGGGTTGTGGTTGATTGTACAGATAGATCAATACACCGGCAAGAAATGCTACAAAACCGCATCCAAGGGTGAAAACGATGTTCCTCATAAGGGCGAATTTATGGTTACAGATCAGGCCCTACGATTTGTTGTAAAGGGGGATAATTACAAAGGTTTGGGAATACAAAAGCGTTTGATTATGGCCGATAAATAGCAGCAAGCCATGCATGGTGGATAAGGAAACGTGCGTTTAGTTTGTAATGGAAGCGATCAGGAAAATTCAAAAATGGTGCCTGATTTATAAACTATTTTACCATTTACAGCTATCGCTGTTAGAATCAGGTAGTAAAATATTATAATGGGGATAACTCGGATAAAAAAAATAACTACAAACCTGTAAGCCGGATTTTGTATCCCGATCAAGGCATAGCCCGGATCAGGAGGCTATCATTTATCTTGTCCAGCCATTACTGACTGGATCATTCTGCCTACCCACCCAACGTATCCTTTGCAGGCATTCGGACGAGCCGTCCTTCAACGCTGGTATACATGGCATTTCAGCATGCAAGGTTTACCCGCCCCGGCAGTCACCTGCCAGAGCCGTGGGCTCTTACCCCACGTTTTCACCATCA